>JAEZBP010000017.1 GCA_023427125.1 Pseudomonadota bacterium
CTCCTCGACCTCGCGCGCGCTCGGCGCGGGGACCGGGGGCGGCGCCCACCCGCCTCCACCACCACCGCCTCCGCCCGTCGAGCGGCGAAGATCGCGGGCGGCCCGATCCGTCGAGTCGGCGCGACGCAGATGCGGCGACACGATCGCCGGCGAGGGCGGCTCCGCGATCGGCGCTCGGCGCGCCTCGGTGCCGGTCGGCGGAGGGAGCGGCTGGATACCGGTCGGCTCTTCCTCGCAGCCGGCGAGGAGGAGCACCGCCGAGAGCAGCGCCCACCTGCTCCAAGAGAACAGGCTCGAAGGGAACAAGCTCATCGCGCTTCGATGACCGCGGCGCTCGAGCCGCCGGTCGCGACGTCGGTCGTGAAGACGATCGTCACCATGCGCTCGCCCTGCTCGGCCACGAGGGTGCGCGGGGCATCGGGCTGGCGCGCGCCATCGAGGAAGGAGAAGCCCTCGCGCTCGAGCGTGCGCCGGTAGAAGCGCTCGAGATCCGCCTCGTCCTCGCGGCTCTGGTAGACGCTCATCGCGTAGGGCACGCCGCGCTCGAAGCCGGTCAGCACTCGCCGCGCCGATGGCGGCCGCCCGACCCCCTCGATGTCGCGCCCCGGCGCGTCGCCCTGCTCCGGGAACATGCGCGCGAGACTGAACGAGCCGGTGGTCCACATCGCGACGAAGTGCGTGCGGGGCGCGCCGTCCACCTCGGCCTGCTCGACGAAGACGTAGCGCATCTCGCCGATGTCGCTCACGTCGCCGCTCTGCCGGTAGCGATCGATGCGCGCCGTCAGCTCACCAAAGCCGATCGACGAGCCGAAGTCGATGCACGCCACGTAGCCGCGCGTCCCGTGATCCTCGCGGAGGGCCATCCCGCGATCGGGCGGCGCGGGGACGACCTCGGGCTGGGCCTCGTGGACCGCGAGCACCTGCTCGTAGAGGCCGCCGTCCGACTCGGCGCAGCGCGCCTCGAAGAAGTCGAGCACCTCGCCCGCGGCGCGATCGGCGGTGCCCGAGCTGAAGCGGATCACCTCGCCGTTGAGCACCAGATCGCGGGGCGCGTCCTGCGAGCGCGCGCCGGCGTAGGCCATCATCTGAGGGCCGAGCCCGAGCAGGCTCTCGGTGACCTGCGCCCGGGCGCGGTGGTAGACCCAGCCTCCGGCCACCACGCCAACGAAGAGCACGACCAGGAGCGCCTGCACGACCCGGCGCAGGATGCGCCGCGCTCGGGAGAACGGCGCCCTCGGCGGCGGCGCCTTCCGCGTCTTGAGGGTGGCTACCATGGCAGGAACATGTCGGCGGCGACGCCGAGGAAGCTGTCTTGGTTCTGCGTGCGCTCGTTGCAGAGCACGACGACGTTGTAGCCCATGTTCACCGCGCCCTCGCCGAGCACGGCGGGCCGCTCGATCGAGGTCTCGCGGGTGCCCTCGATCTCGTCGAACGCGAAGCCCGGGACGGCGCCCGAGAACATCAGCCCCATCACCCCATCGATGAAGCCGGTGCGATCGTCCGAGCCGCGATCGCCGATGTTGGTGCGCCCGCTGTTCGGGTCGCCGTCGCAGCCGTTGAAGGCGTGCGCCCAGACGTGCCCTCGCGTGAACTGCGCCATGTTCACGGCCTTGCGGTAGCGGCCGTGCGTGTACCAGATGCCGCCCCAGATCGCGATGAACACCGGCATCATGATGACGGTCTCGGTCGTCGCGTGGCCGGCCACGTCGCGCAGCCAGCCGAGGAAGCCCGTGCGGCGGAGCTTCTTGCCGCGCGGCCCTCCGCGCGCGGGCAGGCTCTCGCCGGGCGCGGGCTTCGGGGGCTGCTTGGCGAGCGGCCGCATCAGTGCACCACCACCGAGTCGATCGCGCTGCCGAGGCTGCCGAGCGCGCCGCAGCCGGCCCCGCCTCCGCACGCCTCCATGAGGCCGCCGGCGCCCGAGGCGCTCAGCCGCCAGCGGCGCAGGCGCGCGCGCCAGTTCATGTGCCAGAGCCACTCGCGGTAGTCGTCCTCGTCGTCGTCGTAGAAGAACTCCGCCTGCGCGAAGCTCACCCGGCCCATCTCCGCGAGGGTGCTGTAGGTCGAGCCGGCGTCGTCGCCCTCGCCCCACGTCGCGCTGGCCCCGCCCGTCTGCGTCCACTCGAGATCGGGATCGCCGATCATGTACGCCTGGCACTGGTACTCGTCGTTGCCCATCTCCGAGGCGGCGTCGGTGATGCGCGTGAAGTAGCCGTCCTCGCAGAACTGATTCGTGATGCTCCGGGCCTCGATCTCGCCGGCGATGACGCCGCCCGCGAGGTAGGGCGAGAAGTGCCCGTAGATGAGCGCACCCGCTCCGGCCGCGACGCGCACGCTGGTCAGCAGGCTCGCGCCGAGCACCATGTCGCGCTCCTCGCAGGGCCAGGTGGTCTCGTCGACCTGCGCGGGGAGCTCGAGCCGGAGCGGCGCCATCACGCCGAGGTTGGTCACCGGGGAGTACACGTCGGTGCCGTAGGAGACGACCTTGGCCTGCGCGGCGATCGGCACGCCGTAGCGGATGCCGGCCGCGTAAGCCCTCATGCCGTTCATCACCGGACGCAGCGCGCGGTCGGCCTGATCGCTCCACCGATCGACCTGCGAATACTCCATGTAGTGCCGCGCGGCGTGCACGCAGGCCTCGCAGCAGACCGTGCAGCTGCCGTAGCTCGGCGCGCAACCGAGGCACACGATGCCGGCCAGCGCCGAGGCCCACCCGAGCATCGAGGCGAGGGTCGCGAGCGTCGCGAGGATGAACGCGAGGGCGGCCATCACCACGTTGATGAGCGCCAGCATGTTCATGCCGCGCGCGTGGATGACCGCCGCCGAGAACGCCGCCGTGTCGGACGCGTCCTGCATCCGCTCGCGATGCATGATCGCGTCGCCGATGCCCCACACGTAATAGATCATCCCGACGAGCAGGACGGCGATGAAGACGCCCATCACCATCGTCGCGCCGCGCTGGTCGGCCCAGAGCCGATCGCCGAAGAGCCCAGGAGAGCGCTGCTCCTCGGGCCTCTTCAGCTTCAGCCGACCGCGGGTCATGGGATCACCACACTAGCGAAGGACGGGGGCGCCTGTCGACACCGTCCCAGCCCTGCACAGCAATGGCCGAGCCATGCGCGGGGCGACCCGATCGCGCCCTCGGGCTCGGCGCAGCTAGGGATCGCAGACCCCAGCGATGCGCCGAGCTGGCGCAGTCAGGCTTCGGCGGGCTTGAACGCGGCCTTGCCAGTCTCTCCGGCGACCAGGCCCTCACGAGGGAGCCCGCGCTCGGCGCGGAGCTGGCCGAGCGGGAGGGCGAGGAGCGCGTCGAGCTCGCGCTCGTCGACGTAGAGCGAGCGCTGGCCGGCGCCGGCCTGCCAGGCGCGCCAGACGCGGCGGGGCGAGAGGAAGACGCCGAGACCGATGGCCGCCAGGTTGATGGCCCAGAGGAACAGCGTGTTGCACCCCGCGCGGAGCTCCCACGCGCCGATCTCCGCCTCGCCGATGTAGTCGGTGCCGTAGCCGGTCAGCGCATGGTGGAGGTCGTGGCGGGCGATGGCGCGCTGGCGCGCCGGCGGGTTCGGCAGGTGGATCTCGCGGCCGAGGAAGGGCAGCGCGAAGGTCTTCGACGTGTACGCCGCCATGTCGAAGCCATTGTCGTCGAGGTATGCGTCGCGCGCCGCGCGCACGGTAGACTCCGGGTCCAGCCTCATCACCACCTCCTTCGCGCCGCTCTCGGGCGCCGGCACAAGGTGGTGCCGCGCGCGCCCGCTGGCGATTCGCATTTCCGAGCCGATGCCCCAGGACCCGTTTTCCCCCCGAAAAGAGCCAAGACAGGCCCGCTCGCGCGTCCTCGTGGACGCGATCGTGGGGGCGGCGGGTCGCATTCTCCCGCGCCTCGGCTTCGACGAGCTGACCACCCACCAGCTGGCCGAGGTGGCCGGCGTGAGCATCGGCTCGCTCTACCAGTACTTCCCGACCAAAGAGGCCATCATCGCCACGCTGATCGAACGGCGCGCCGAGGCCGACGTCGCGCGCGTCTCCGAGCTGCTCGACGAGCTGCGGGGCCTGCCGCTGCGCGAGGTCATCGCGCGGACCGTGAGCGACATGATCGAGCTGCATCGCAGCGCCGGGCCGCTCTACCGGGTGATGCTCCCGCTGGTCGTCCGGGTCCGGCGGCACCGCTACGTCCGGGAGCTCCTCGCCCAGGCGCGCGAGCGGGTGCGCGCCGAGCTCGAGGCGCGGCACGAAGAGGTTCGCAAGGAGGACCTCGAGCTCGCGGTCTTCGTCGCGGGCCACGCGCTCGAGGCCTGCATCCACGCCGCGCTCGACGAGCGCCCCGAGCTCCTGAGCGACCCGGCGTTCGCCCGTGAGCTCACCGATCTGGCGGTGCGCTACCTGACGAAAGACTTGAAAACGAATGGAGGAGCGTCAGCCTGATCCGATGCACCGCGAGACGCATGGTCCGCGCGGAGGCTACCGGAGCCCGGCCTCCACCTCGGAGCCGCGGTTCACCGTCATCACCGTGCGCCCCGACGAGTACGCGCGCCCCCGATGGCTCGACCGCCTCCGCGCGCTGTGGTCGCGGTGGCTTCGCGGCGGCTCGATGCATCCTGCTCCCCTTGATCGCGCCGCCCACAGACCGTGACCCTGTGGTCACGGGGTAACGGGACATCGGCGGCGATCTACGTCATGATGGGCGGGTTCGGCGTTGATCCCAAGGTGCCCGGGGGCGGGTCGTGTCCGTCCCCCCGCGAACTTCGAGGTCGGACCGCGGCTCCTCACGATCGGGCTTTTCAATGACTCATCCTGCACCCGAGCTACGCCTCGTCTCCTCGGCCGAAGAGGCGCCCACCGATCAGATCATCGGCCAGACGCTCGACGGACGCTACGTGGTCGAGGGCATCCTCGGTCAGGGCGGGATGGGCCTCGTCTATCGCGCGCGCCACGCGATGCTCGGCAAGGCGCTGGCCATCAAGGTGCTCAAGCCCGAGGTCTCGCGCGACGAGGGGGTCATCGCCCGCTTCCGCCGCGAGGCCCAGAGCGCGAGCGCGATCGGCAGCCCGCACATCTGCGACGTCAGCGACTTCGGCACGCTGCCGGACGGCTCGACGTACTTCGTGATGGAGTTCCTCGACGGGCCCCCGCTCACCAAGGTGATGGAGCTCGAGCGACCGATGTCGGTCGCGCGCATCGTGCGGGTCGGCCAGCAGCTCGCCGACGCGCTCGGCGCGGCCCACGAGCGCGGCATCATCCATCGCGACCTCAAGCCCGACAACGTGCACCTCGTGCGTCACGGCAGCCGCGACGACTTCGTGAAGGTGCTCGACTTCGGCATCGCGAAGGTCGGCAACGCGGCCGACAAGAAGCTCACGCAGGCCGGTCAGGTCTTCGGCACGCCCCACTACATGTCGCCCGAGCAGTGCTCGGGGCGGGAGGTCGACCACCGCACCGACATCTACGCGATCGGCGTGATGCTCTACGAGATGGCGACCGGCCAGGTGCCCTTCGACGCCGACAACCTCATGGGCGTGCTCACCAAGCACGTCTACGAGAACCCGATCCCGCCGCGCGAGCTGCCGCCGCCCGTCAACGTGCCGGCGGGCCTCGAGGCGATCATCCTGAAGGCGCTCGCGAAGCAGCCCGAGCATCGCTACCAGTCGATGGCCGAGCTGCGCGCGGACCTCGACGTGGTCGCGCAAGGCGGGACGCCGAAGGCGGTCATGGAGGCGATCGAGACCGCCTCGATGATCGGCGCGGCGCCGCCCCCCGGCTATGCGCCGCCCATCGCGAGGGGCGTCGCCAACGTGCAGGTGGAGGAGCCCAAGAGCAAGACCGGGCTGATGATCGCGCTCGCCGTGATCGCCCTGCTCGTGCTCGGCGGCGGCGGCTTCGCGGCGGCGTACGCCTTCGTGCTCAGCCCGACGCCCGAGCCGGTGGTGGTGGCCGATCCACCGCCGGTCGCCCCGCCCCTCGTCGAACCTCCGCCGGTCGCCGAGGGCACCGCCGAGGACACCGCGGAGGACGCGCCGGAGGTCACGCCCACCGAGCCCGCGGAGCCGGTGCAGGCGATGACGCGCTTGGTCACCGATCCCGTGGGCGCCGAGGTCTACTCGGCCGACGGCGCGCTCATCGGCAACACCCCGCTCGACCTCCCTCGGCCGTCCGACGACACGACGCTCCAGGTGACGATCCGGATGCCCGGCTTCGAAGATCGCACGTTCACGGCCTCCCGCCTCACGGCGGCGGAGGTGACGGTGCGGCTCGAGCAGGTGCGCGTCGCGGCCCGCCGCGGTCGCCGCCAGGCGCAGGCGCCCGCCGTCCCCGCGGTCCCGGTGGCGACGCCGCTCGGCGGCGGCACCTCGCGGCCGCCGCCCCGCTCGACCTCGGTCGGCTCCGAGATCATCGACCCGTTCTGATCACGAGCGCGGTGGAGAACGGTAGCCCGAAACCCGCCGCCGTCCGCAGGTGTCGGGACGCGAACCACTCAGATCAGAGAGCGTGATTTCCAGCCCGTACCCGGAACGCCGAGCGAGCGGTTTCGGCTGACTGGACACCGGGGAAGGGAAGCGCCGACAGGACGGAAAGTCCGTGCCGCTCGGCCCGCGCGCTCGCGAAGCGCGCGCCGAGCAACTCAGCCCTCGAGCTGCCACTCGGTGGCGAGCCACCCGAGGAGCGCGAGCTCGCGCGGCTGCGCGGTGTTGGCCACGGCGAGGTGGTGGAGCAACGCGTGGATCGACGCGCGAGCCTCCGGCCGCTCGACCGCGCGCGCCGCCTCGCGGACCGAGGCGTCGTCGGGCAGCTCCTCGCCGGCCAGCTCGATGAGCTCGAAGAACGCCGCCTCGCCGAGCGCCTCGACCGGCTCCGCGCCCTCGCGGTAGGGCCCATCGCCCTCATCGTCGCGCTGCGAGGCCGGAGCGGCGATCGCGTCGGCGATCTCGCCGAGGGCGCGCTCTTCGTCCTCCGTGAACTGACCGTCGAGCCGGATCATCAGGCGCGCGAGCGCGGCCAGGGTCAGGAGCTCGGAGTCGTTCAGCTGCTCGAGCTCGTTCATCGAATCGCTCATGGTCTTCTTCTCCGTCACGCGAGGCGAGTAAGGGCGTCGAGGTTCTGCGCCGGGCGGACATCGCCGTCGACGCGGAGCTTGCCACGCTGGTGGAGGCTCGCGGCGGGCTGGCCGGCGACGAGCGCCGCGAGATCTTCGTCAGCGATCGTCAGCGTCGTCGCCGCGTCCTTCGCGTCGCCGGCCGCCACGGTCCCCTCGCGGGGATCCACCACCCAGCTCGAGTCGGGGTCCTTCACGCGGAAGAGGATCTTGCCGCCGCCGAGCGCGGCGAGGACCTCGGCGGCTTGCGCGAGCTTGCCGAAGAGCGCCGGCGCGAGCGGCCCACGCGCGGCCGCCTTCGGGCTCGGCGCCGCGGCGATCGACGAGCGCTCGCCTTTCGCCTTGGCCACCGCCGCCTTGGCGGCCTCCGGATCGATGTCCTTCAAGAAGCTCAGCTTCTGGCTGGCCATCACGTTGCCGCTGATCTTCAGCTTGCCCGCGAAGTAGAGCTTCTGCGCATCAGCCTTGCCGCTCGCCATCTCCACGAAGTCCGCCTCGCTGATCTCGAGGGTGCAGTCCGGCTTGCCAGCCTCGCCCTCGGTGACGCTGCCGGGCGGCGCCTTCAGATCGAGCGTCCAGGCGCTCTCGGGATCGCTGAGCTTGAAGAGGAAGACGTTGGCCACCTTCGCGGCGAGCTCGGGGTGGGTCGCGACGTGGTGGGCGATCGCGGCGAAGACGTCGGCGCTCTGCCGCTCGCTCGCCGCCGACGCCGGTGCCGCCGCGGCCGGCACGCTCGCGCCGCGCGCGGCCATCGCCTGCGCCACCATCTCGGGCGTGACCTTCTTCAAGAAGGTGAGCTTCTGGCTGGCCATCAGGTTGCCGCTGATCTTCAGCTTGCCGCCGAAGTAGAGCTTCTGCGCGTCCGCCTTGCCGGTGCACATGTCCATGAAGTCGGCGTCGGTCATCTCGAGCGTGCAGTCGGGCTTCGCGCTCTCGCCCTCTTGGACCTTCCCGTCGCCCTCCTTGAGATCGACGGTCCACACGCTCTCGGGCCCGCTCAGCCGGAACTGGAACACCTGCCCGATCTGTCCGCCGGTGCCGGGGCTCGACTCTAGGAAGATGCCGATCGCGCCGAAGACGTCGGCGCTCGTCGGCGCTCGGGAGGCAGATGCCGCAGGCGCGCTCGCCGGCGCGGCCTTGGCCGTGCTGTCGCGCGGCCCTCCGCGCGCCGGCAAGCGCTTGGGGATGGACTCGTAGAGCTCGACCGCGGCGTTGCTGATGACGACCTCGTCGCGCTCCTTGACCTTGCAGCGGAAGACGACGCGGTGTTCGCCGTCCTTCCACATCTCGGTGATCAGCGTGTCGCCGGGGTACACGTTCTTCGCAAAGCGCACCTTGATGCTCTTGAAGTACCGGGGGTCGCCCTGCGGCGCGAGCGCGGCGATGACGTGACGGCCTGCGTACCCGAAGGTGCAGAGGCCGTGGAGGATCGGCCGATCGAAGCCGAAGGCCTTCGCGAAGCTCGGGTCCGCGTGGAGCGGGTTCCAATCGCCGCTCAGCCGGTAGAGCAGCGCCTGGTTCTCCGGGATCCGCTCCTCCACCACCGCGTCGGGCGCGCGCTCGGGCGCGACGTTCACCTCGGCGCTCGGGCCGCGATCGCCACCCCAGCCGCCGGCGCCGCGCACGAAGGTCGTGACCTCGTTCTTCACGAGCAGCTCGCCGTCCTCGTCGAAGCTCTCGATCTCGGTGATGACGATGGCCCCCTTGCCCTTGTCGAAGATGTCCTTGATGCGCGCCTCGTGACGCAGCGTCGCGTGCGGCGGGAGCGGGCGGAGCAGCTCCGTGTACTGCTCGCCGTGCAGGATGCGATCGAGCCCGTAGCGCAGGCCCGGCGCGGTCACGCCCTTCTTCGCCTGCTCGAGGATCACGTTGATCGCCGGGACGACGCCGTAGGTCGGCAGCGCGTTGAACCCGCCGCCGTGCAGCTCGAAGACGAGCCCGAGCTCCTTGTCGTCGAGGGGATCCTTGCCCGCGCCGACACCGAGCGCGTAGAGCGCGAGATCGCGCTCGTCGTACTTCGAAGTGATGCTCGGGAAACGGAAGCCGAGCGCCTCGTCGACGTCGATGAAGGCGTTGCCGCCCTTGCTCGGGCCGCGCCGCAGGTTCTCCATGATCGGGCCCATCGACTCGTTGATCGACGCGGGGTGCTCGCTCTTCTCGAAGCCGGCGATCTCCTTCCAGCTCGCGCGGACGTCGTCGGGGCTGATCGCGCGCCCGACCCGGTAGAGCTTGCCCGCCGCGCGCTCCCAGCGGAGCTTGCCGAAGTAGCCGCCGCCCACCTCGAAGAGGCCGCCGGTCTCCTCGCACTCGTGATGAGAGAGCCAGAGGACGAGCGGCGAGACGTACTCGGGCTTGAGCGCGTCGGTGATCTCCTTCGGGAGCACCGTCTCGGTGAGGCGCGAGCCGGCGATCGGCGCGATCGTGTTGACCTGCACGTTGCGCTTGCGCCCCTCGACCGCGAGCGTGTTCGCGAAGCCGACGAGGCCGAGCTTGGCCATCGCATAGTTCGCCTGGCCGAAGTTGCCGTAGATGCCCGCCGCCGACGCGGTCATCACGATGCGCCCGTACTCCTGCTCGCGCATGTGGTCCCACGCGGCGCGGGTCACGGCGTAGCTGCCGCGCACGTGTACGCGATAGACGAGATCCCACTCCGCGTCGGTCATCTTGTGGAAGCTGACGTCGCGCAGGATGCCCGCGTTGTTGACGACCACGTCGAGGCGCCCGAACGCGTCGAGCGCGGCCTGCACGATCTTCGCGCCGTCCTCGACCGAGTCGTAGCTGGCGACCGCCTGCCCGCCCGCGGCCTTGATCTCCTCGACGACGCGATCGGCGGCGCTCGCGCTCTTTCCCTCGCCGTGCGCGCTGCCGCCGAGATCGTTCACCACGACCTTCGCGCCGCGCGCGCCGAACGCGAGCGCGTGGGCCCGGCCGAGACCACCGCCCGCGCCCGTGACGATCACCACCTTGTCGTCGAACCGCAGCTCATTCGCCATCGCGAGCACCTCTCCGCGCGAAGTTGGGACGCGCACTATACCCGCTCGCCGGCCAGCTTGGGGCCCGCGAGCGGGGAAGTTGCTCAACCCGACGGAGCGCTCTCCAGCGTGATCGCGGGCAGCTCGGGCAGGCTGAGGTCGGCGTTGCGCGGGTAGACCCAGAGGAGGTGGTCCCAGCCGACCGCGCCCCGGCGCACCACGAGGCGCTGCGCGCGGTCGAGCTCGTGCGGGGGGTTCATGACGCGATGGTCCTCGACGTAGCCGTCGACCATGTAGTCGGTGAGCTCGCCCGCGCTCAGCACACCGTCGCGCGGCCGCGAGTCCGCCTCGCCGAGCACGCCACGACGGAGATACCAGGAGAGATAGCCGCCCGCGTTCCGCGGCTCGGCCGTGGCGCTGAGGACGTCCTCGTCGCTCGAGAAGAGGCCCATGCGACCCGGCCGCGTGACGAAGTCGTCGGCGAAGCCGCCCGAGTGGCAGGCGTCGATCGCCAAGATGATGGTGCCCGCGCCGATCGCGTCGATCGCGCGCACCACCTCGTCGTCGGTCAGCGAGCCGTCGTAGAGGACGAGCGTCTCGTCGAGCCCGTCGAGCTCGCGGGCGGGGCCACTGTCCTCGTCGGGCTGCTGCTGCCCGTGGCCCGAGTAGAAGATCAGGACGACGTCCTCCTGGCCCGCCTGCGACGCGAGCTGCGCGAGCCCGCCGAGGAAGCCCTCACGGGTCGCGAGGCTGTCGGGCAGGACGAGCTGATCGCGCTCGTCCTGCACGTGGCTCGCGCGCAGACCCTCGGCCAGCAAGCGCGCGTCGTCGGCGCAGCCATAGAGATCGCTCTCGGACGCGTAGTCCGTGATGCCGGCGTAGAGGCCGAGCAGGCGCCCGCCGCCGCGCGGACCGGCGAGGCCCTCGGGCCGCGCGCCGTCCTCCCCGAGCACCACCGGCGGACGCACCTCGGAGCGCACCGGGAACGCGCCCTGCCCTCGCCCGTAGGCGGTCACGACGAGCTGGTAGACGCCCGACTGCGGCAGCGCCGCGACCACCGTGCTGTCGAGCGCGCGCTCCCCTCCGCCGGGAGGACCGACGTCGTTGGCGTCGTCGTTCACCCACGTCTGCCCGCCGGGCCCGATCAGCGTCGCGATGGTGTCGAAGGCCGGCGAGGTCACCCGCAGCCGCACGATCGATCCGGCCTGCCCCTCGAAGTGCAGCCAGCTCCCCGGCAGCCCCGGCTGGGCCCCGTCGCCGAGCGCGTGCGTCGAGGCCTGCCCGAGCGCCAGCGGCGCGCCGACGCCGGCGAGCTCGCGCGCCTCGACGGTGATCGTGTACGCGCCGACCTGTCCGGGGACGGCGGTGGTGGTGCGCACCTCGAAGGTGCCGGCGTCCGACGGTACGAAGTCGACGAGCGCGTCGAGGGTCGAGGCGGGGAACGCGTCGTCGTTGTGCAGGTGCTGCCCGTTGGGCCCGCTCACCTCGACCATCGGATCGACGCCGTCCGATCGAACGTGGATGCGCACCCGGCGCGAAGGATCGAGCTGGATGCGCCACGCGTGCACGTGCGCGCCTTCCTCGATCGGATCGTCCTCGTCGAACGCCGCCTGCGTCACGCCGAGCGCGAGCGGGCGAGGAGGCGGGCCCGGGCGCGCGTCGGGCTCGCTCGCGACGAGCGTCGACGAGGAGGCCGCGCCGCACGACGCGAGGAGGAGCCCGAGGAGCACCGCACCGAGACGCATGCCCGCATGGTAGCAGCGGGCGCGCGCTCACCGCCGCTCGGACTCGCTCCCGATCGAGCTCCGACCGTGGCGGCGCTCGGCGAACGACTCGGCCTCGCCGGCCGGCTCGCGCACCGTGACGACCGGGACCGGCGCGTTGCGGACGACGCCCTCGGCGACGCTCCCGAGCAGCGAGTGCAGCCGGCCGATGCGGCCGTGGGTGCCCATCACGACGAGGTCGTAGCCGGCCGCGGCGTCGATGATCGTGCGCAGCGGATCGCCACGCTTGGTCTGCCAGGTCACGCGGTCTCCGAGGTTCCGCTTCACCTGCTCGATCGCCTGCTCGAGGTCACGCCGCGCCCGCTCGTGGGTCCCGGCCGACACCGACAGGGCGGAGCCGACCTCGAAGCGATCGGGCCCCTGCACGTCCAGCACGTCGATCGACGCGCCGAGCTCCTCCGCGAGCATCGCCGCCTCACAGAGCGCGGCGAGCGAAGGCGGCGACCCGTCGCTCGGCACGAGGATGCGCTTGATGTGAGCCATGCTCCGGCTCACCGCAATCGGCGTGCCGCGCAGCTCCGCTTGCTGGCGCGCCTTCGCGCGCGAGGATGCCGAGCTACGCGGCCGTTCCGTCGGTCAGCGCTTCCCGCCCCCGGCGTCGGGCGAGCGCGTAGCGCTCCGCTCGGCTTTTCCAGGGGGATCGCTTCAGTAACCCGACGCGCTCCCCGCCACGCCCAAGACCACGACGAACACGAGGTAGGCGGCCATGAAGAGGATGCCGAGCGCCATCATCACGCCGGCGATGATCGACGAGGTCTTGGCCATGGTCCGCGCGCCCTCGTGGTTGCCGCCGCTGGCCTGCACGGCGGCGACGATCGCGAAGACGAGCGGGATGACGGCCAAGAGCGAGCAGCAGAAGAAGCTGCCCGCGCTGAGGCCGAACGCGATCAGCAGACTCGCGGTGTGATCGGGGGGACGCTCCGCTTGGCCGGAACCTGGCCAGCCGGGCGGCGGGCCGACGGGTGGAGCGCCGTAGCCGGGACCTGGCGATTGGGGCGGGAAGGCCATCGGTCGATCCTATACGAGGAGGTCCGGCGCGACCACGTCCGTCAGTCCGGCCACTCGACGATCGGCTCGAGCACGCGAGGTCTCAGGCGGTCGTCGCCCTCGCGCTCGCTCGGCAGGCCGAGCGAGGCGAGCGCGCAGGCGAGAGACGCGACAGCACGCGATGTTCAGTGCGCGATGTGGCTCGGCGGCGGCGCGGCGTAGCGGCCGGGGAAGGGAGCGGCTTGCTCGCGGCGCACGGCCTCCTCGTAGAGGTTCACGACCACGCCGGCCTCGGCGAAGAGCGCGACGCCGACGACACCCACGTTGCGCGCGCTGCCGGTCGTCTGCGCCGCGTACGAGGTGCCCACCGCGCCGAAGCGGAACGCCGCCACCTGCGTCGTGCTGGTGCGGAAGCCCTCGATGGTCGTCGAGCCGCCGGGCCCGACGACGTAGCCGCGCTTCGAGAGCGAGGCCTCGCGCCCGTCCACCACGTCGAGCCCGTCCACGCTCACGACCGCCTCGAAGCGGTACGCGCTGCGGTTGTCGATGCGGATGCTGTAGCGGCGGCCCGGCTGCCCGAGCACGTAGGCGCGGCCGCCGACGTGATAGGCGGGCAGCGACTGTCCGTACTCGTCGAGGAGGGAGATGAACACCTGGTTCGCGCCGTTCCCGATGTTGGCGTGGGCGCCGCCGCTGACCGCGCTCGCAAGCGCTGCTTGGGCCGCGGCGCCGCTCGCGTCGTTGTAGTGGACGGTCGCGAGCGCGGTCGGATCGACGCTGCCGCGCCGGAACGCGGTGGTGTGCACGCGCGAAGAGCGGGCCTCGCCCCACTGAGTCGCGAGCCCCGGCCGGGTCGAGGGGTCCGGCTCCGGCGCGGTCTCGCGCATCACCTCGCCCCCGCCACCGTAGCTGGGGGCGGAGGGGCTCGAGGTCGTCACCGAGGCCGAGACCTCGTAGGAGCCCGAGGTCGCCGGCGCGTAGCCCCCGCTGACCGGTGCCGCAGACACGGACGAGTACGCCTGGCCAGCTCCACAGCCGGCGACGGAGACGAGAGCGAGGACGAGCAGCGGGTGAACGAAGCGGTACATGGCGAGTCCCTCCAGCGATGAGTTGAGGGGACAACGCCGCGACCCGAGCGCGCTTACACCCATCCAAGAAAGAATGTGCGCACGCAGCTGGAGCGTGACCGGCAGCCGCTGACAAGGCGCTCACCGAACGACGCCCGGCACGCGCGTGCATGAGACCGCGGGTGCGCGCCAGCCCCGGAGGCGCCAGACTCGCGCGATGGCCACGCTCTGCAAGACCGGTGTCCCCATCGCGACCGTGCTCCTGCTGCTGGCAGCCTGGCCGAGCGAAGGCGAAGCGCGCTGCGCCATCTCCTACCTCGGCGTCGAGACGCTGACACCGCTCAGCGACCCGCTGCCCGTCGGCGCCGACATCGTGATCGCGCTGCGGCCCAGCCAGCGCGGGAGGGCGAACACCGAGCTCGGATCGGTCACCATCGGCACCGAGGGGATGGCCGGCGGCAACCTCGTGATGGCCACCGCGCTCGCACCCGGTCTGGCGCGGGTCTCGCTCTCGGGCATGCCCCCCGGCCGGCACACGCTGCGCGGGCTGGGCGACCGAGAGATCCCTTTCACCATCGACACCCGCCCCCTGCCCTCGGCGCCCCGCGCGCCGCGGGTCTCGTCGATCACGGTCACGAGCCACGGGCGCGGCAGGATCTCGGTGAGCGGCGCGATCGACGCGCCCGGCGCCGTCGCCTTCGTGGTCGAGGAAGGCGGCCGCGCGATCGCTTACGGCCTGCCCGTTCCAGGCGGCGCCGACCTCCTGCCCTTCGGCCGCTGCAGCCGCCAGCCCGACAACTTCCGGGCGATCCGCTCCGGCGAGTCGGTCACCGTGCGCGCGGTCGACGCCTTCGGCCGCCTCTCCTCTCCGAGCGCCGCGGTCACCGCGCGCTGAGGCATGGCGCGGCGGGCGGAGGAGCGGGCGCGGATCCCGTCAGTAGGGGCGCCGAGCGGAAAACGATCGTGACGCTGTAGCCGCTTCGCGCGGGAAGCGAAGCGGGGTACCTCCGAGGTGAAGGTGAACAACCACACCCACCCGGGTTGCC
>JAEZBP010000156.1 GCA_023427125.1 Pseudomonadota bacterium
GGCACAGGCGCCGCCTCGGGCGTCTCGTCCGTGCCCGGATCGGCGCTGACGGCGAGCTCCTCCGACGTCGCGACCTGCTCCTCTCGGTCTCCCATCGCGAGCCAGGCGGCGCCGAGCGCTCCGGCGGCGAGCAGCGCCACGATCACCGCGATCCGTGGTGCGCGTCGCGTGAGCGGCAGCGACGCCGGCTCGGGCGGCGCGGGCTCGACGCGAGGCATGCGAGGCGTCGACAGCTCGAACGCGTCCGACTCCTCGGTGACCGCGCCGGACTCCGGGCTCAGCACGGGCAGGGGCTCTCCCGCGCTCATCGCGGCGCGCAGCTCCGCGATCAGCTCACCCGCGCGCTGCGGGCGCGCCCGCGGATCGCGGGAGAGCGCACGCGCGAGCACCGCCTCGACAAGAGGGCTCTGCGGCGTGCTCGTGACCTCGCTCATCTTCGGCGCGGGGCGCGCCACCTTCTTCACCAGCACACCGGTGGCCAGCTCCGCATCGAACGGGAGCGCGCCGGAGAGGCACTCGAAGGCGACGACCGCGAGCGAGTACACGTCGCCCTCCGGCCCTGCGAGCTCGCCCTCGGCGCCCTCGGGCGGCATGTAGTGCGGCGTGCAGACTCCGGTCCCGTACTGGGTGAGCCGATCGCCGCGCTCGTGGAAGGCCGCGAGCCCGAAGTCGAGCAGCTTCACCTGCTCGCTTCCGTCGCCGCGCCGCGCCAGGAAGATGTTGGCCGGCTTGATGTCGCGATGGACGATCCCCTTCGCGTGCACCGCGTCGAGCGCGCTCGCCACCGGCGCCAGGATCTCGAGCACCCTCCCCGGGGCGAGGACCGGGTGCTCTTGGAGCTCGCCGTCCAGATCCCGCCCCGCGAGCATCTCCATCGCGAGGTAAGGAAGGCCGTCGGCGGTGCGCCCGAAGTCGTGCACGTCCACGATGTTCGGATGGCCGAGCTGGCTCGCGGTCTGGGCCTCGCGCTGGAAGCGCTTGATCGCCTGCGCGTTCCGCGCGACCTCGTCCGAGAGGACCTTGATGGCGACGGTCCGCCCGAGGTCGATGTGCGCGGCCTCGTAGATCTTGCCGAGGCCCCCCTCGGCGATCGCGCGGATCAACCGGTAGCGCCCGCCGACGACCGAGCCGGTGAGGCCGGACTCCTCGCGCTTCAGAGAGAACGGGAGCTCGTCGTCGCCGTCGTATCGTGCGTTGGCCGTCATTCGGAGGGGCGGAGCCCCACGGGAGAGGATAGCAAGGCGAGCGACGCCTCTCAGCGCTCGATGCGGTCGATGATCGTGCCGTAGTTCACGTTGGGGTCATCGACCGCGCGCAGCCGCATGTGCCCGCCCGTGCTGAGCAGCAGGGTCAGCTCGCGGGGGCGGTTGGGCTGCGCTCCGGGGACGACGTCGGTGAAGGTCACGTCGAGCGCGCCGAGCCGCACGCTGCAGCGCGCCGTCGAGGTGTCGCGCACCTCGCCACGCCGCTCGATGACGACGAAGCGGCTCTGGGCCGAGGTGGGGCTCGCGAGCGTGAAGCCGTTGGGGCGCCACGCGATCTCGGTCGAGAACTCGGCGTTGCAGACGCCGTGGCGCGCGCCGAGATCGGGCGGCGCGCGGCAGAGCAGCTCGTTCGAGACGACGAGCCGGCCGTCCTCGAAGAAGTCCCACCCCCAGCGCACCCAGATGCAGCCGGGCAGCCGGGCGAGCAGCGCCTCGGGCATGACCTGCTGCGGCGTGTTCGGGCCGTCGTCCTGCCAGATCAGCTCGTACATGCCGACGAGCTGCGGAGGCGTCGGCGCGGGAGGCGGCGGCTCCGGCACCGCCACTGGCGCGGGCACCGGCGGCTGCGTGGTCGGAGGGGGAGGAGGCGGCGCGTCGTTCTCCGCGCCGCAAGCCGGAAGCACGAGCAGGAGCGCGAGCGCGGAGGTGAGGATGAGCCGCATGAGCGCTGCTTCTACCACCGGCACGCACGGCTGCGCGAGCGAGGAAGGTCAGCGCTCAGTCTCTCAGTCCGGGGTCGCACATACGCAGGCCGGACAACCCGTGGAGTCGAGGATCGCGCTGCAGCCCGGGCCGCAGTGGACCTCCGTCTCGGCGCAGCGGCCCACGTCCGCGCAGCCGAGGTACGTCGCGCCGCCGCACGCGCACGCGCAGAGCTCGCCGGTGCAGTTGAACGGATCGTCGCACGGGCAGATGCAGCCGGTGCTCAGATCGATGAGCGGCTCGCAGCCGCCGCTGCAGTCGCAGTAGTCGCGCCCGCTGCACGCCCCGCACGGGCCGGCGTGCGCGACGTCGACTCCGGCCACCGCGGCCCCGCAGGCGTTGCAGTAGTCCATGCCGTCGCATCCGCAGACGCCCGGGCAGTCGTCGGTGCAGGCGTCGGGGCGCCGCACGCACACGCCCTCGCCGCCGCAGCTCTCGCGGTCGCAGTAGTGCTCGCCGTCGCAGCGCCGGAGATCGTCGCACATCGTCGGCGAGGGGCACTCCTCGATCGACGGGCAGGGCCAGCCGGGCTCGCCACAGAAAGAGGCGGCCCCCGGACAGCTCGGGCAGCAGAGCGCGCCGGCCGCGCAGCTCTCGCAGCCGACCGGCGGCGGCGGGCAGACGAGATCGGGACAGCTCGAGCCCACCGCGCAGAAGGGCGGATCGCCGGGACAGCCTTCGCAGCAGACCTCGTCGGCCCCGCACGCCACTCCGCACACCGGCGGCGGCGGGCACTCGACGTCGGGGCACACGGCGCCGCCGACGCAGACGGAGGGCGACCCCGGGCAGGTGGGACAGCAGCGCTCGCCGAGCCCGCACTCGTCGCAGCCGGGCGGCGGAGGCGGGCAGCCGAGGATCGGGCAGGGGCCCGCATGGCAGAACGGATCGCCGTCGCAGTCGGCGCAGCACTCCTCGCCGAAGCCGCAGATCGCCGCTCCGCAGTGCGCCGGACCGCCCGCGTCGGCGCAAGCGAGCTCGGTGCAGCTCCCGCCGGGCGCGACGCAGATCCCGCAGCTCTCGTTGCAGCAGAAGGTGCCGGCCGCACAGACGATCGGCCCACATCGCTCGCCGGCGTCCCGGTTGGTGTGCGAGAGGCTGCATCCCACGACGAAGGCCGAGAGGGCGAAGAGAGCGAGTCTGCGCATGCGAAGCTCCGTGCCGGCGTGTGTCACTCCGGCGAGTCGCCGAGGGGACAGCATGGTTCGTGCCGCCCGGTCCTCATCGCACGCCAAGAAGGGAGCATCCTGGCTTACCATGTCGCTCCGAACGATGCGGTCTCTCGCCTGCGCACTCGCCATCACGCTCCTCGCCCCCGCCGCGCTCAGGGGGCAGGACATCGCGTGGGAGGCTCCGGAGGCGCCGAGCGAGGACGACCTGGCCGCCGCGCGCGACGCCTACGTGCGCGGGCTCGAGGCGATGGAGCGCGGCGAGCACGGCGAGGCGCTCGCGGAGTTTCGGCTCTCGTACAGCCGCTCGGGCGTGCCCGCGTCGCTCTTCAACGCGGCGCTCGCGCTCTCGCGGCTCGGCCGCTACGTCGAGGCCGGCGCCGCGCTCGACGTGCTCGACGAGCGCGATCCGCCCGAGGCCGTCCTCGCATCGGCGGCCGAGCTGCGCGCGGAGGTCGACGCCCGCATCGCGCGGCTGATCCTCGTCGACGTGCCGGCGGGCGCCGACGTCACCCTCGACGATCGCCCGATCCCGCTCGCCGAAGGCGCGTCGGAGCTCGAGCGCCCGCTCGATCCCGGCGAGCATCGCGCGGTGGTGCGGGTTCGTCAGCTCGCGCCCTTCGTGTGGAGGGGCGCGCTGCTCGCGGGCGAGCGCCGCGCCGTCCGCGTCGAGCTCGAGCACGTCACGCCAGCCGCCGGCGGTGATGACGCGCCCCTCGTCGCCGGGCTGATCGCAGGGGCGGCCGCGCTGATCGCGGGCGTCGTCCTCGCGGCCTACTTCGTCGATCGAGCGGCGCAGCTCACACCCACCGCCCCCTACGTCGTCCGCCTGCCCTGACCGCCATGCGACTCCGCGCGCTGATCCTCTCTTCCATCCTGCTCGCCGGCTGCGCGCGCAACGGCATCCTCGAGCTCACGTTCGAGCTGCCCGCGTCGCCGCGGCTCAGCGCGACCGAGCTGCGGGTGCTCTCCGGCGAGCAGACCGACTTCGACTCGCCGCGCTGGAGCGGCGCCGAGCCTCAGCCGCTCGACTACGACCGCACCGTGCGCGTCGACGTGGTCGCGGAGGGAGAGGCGCTCGAAGAGCCGCTCGCCCTGCGCCTCCGGCTCTGCGACGGGAGCTGCACGCCGGCCTCGCCGGAGGTGCGGGTCGGCATCGAGCGCGCGTTCTACGCCGGCGCGCGCACGTGGGTGTCGATCGAGGTGCCGGTCATCCCGGCGGAGAGCTTCGAGCCGGTGTTCGTCGGGCGCTGCGAGGTCGGCGGCTGCCTCGAGGGCGACACGCAGAGCTTCTGCCGGCAGGAGCCCTCGACGCCGCACTACTGCGAGTAGGTAAAGCCGGGCAGCTCGACGCGGCGCTGGGTCGGGCTCGGCTCCTCGCTCGGCGGCCGGCCGAGCTCCCCGGACCTGTTGCCTCCCCAACACACCACGCTGAGCCCGTCTCCCTCCTTCGAGATGCGGCAGGTGTGATCGGGCCCCGCGTCGATCGCCACCGCCGGGTTGAACAGCCACGCGTCACCGACGGGCTCGGCCCGATCTTCGGTGGTGCCGTCGCCGAGCTGCCCGCTCGAGTTCTTGCCCCAGCAGCGCACCTGGCCCATGGCGCCGACCACACAGATGTGGTGCTGGCCCACCGCGAGATCGTGCGCGCCCATGCCGCGAGGGACCGCCACGGGGCGCAGCACCGGGCCGTCCTCGTTCCGATCCACGATCTGCCGGGCCTCGTTGGCGCCCCAGCATTGCATCGCGCCGCCCGGGACGAGGGCGCAGCTCGTGCCCCAGAACGTGTCGAGGCGCTCCATGCCCGTCACGCCGAGCGCGGCGACCGGAGCGAAGCGATCCTCGTCCGTCCCATCGCCGAGGTTGCCGCCGAAGCCCCAGCACCACACCTGGCCTTCTTCCGTCAGCGCGCAGGAGTGACCGACGCTGCTCGTGAGCCGCGTCACCCCGCTCAGGCCGGCGACCTCGTTGTGATCGGTGATGGTGCTCTCGTCGTCGCCGCCGCCGTCGCCGAGCTGCCCTCGCAGGTCGCTCCCGTTGCAGCTCACGCTGCCGTCCGCGTCCCGCATGCAGCGGTGACGCACGCGGAGCCCGTACTCGGCGCCACCGCAGTCGAGCTCCACGTGACCGTGCCCGCCGTGCGCGGCGGAGACCTCGAACGAGCGGGAGTCGGTCCCGATGCCGCGCTCCACGCAGCGCAGCGTGCCGTCGGTGGCGAGCGTGCAGATCCCGAGGAACGAGGAGCACAGGTCGGCCACCGGGTACGGCAGCTCGGTGGGCGGGAGGACCTCGCCCGCAGGCAAGCCGGGGAAGATGTGATCCGCGGCGCCCCAGCACCACGCGCGCGCGCCGAAGCGCGCACACGAGACGCGATAGCCCGCGACGATCTGCGGCCGCACGAAGTGGCGAGCGGTCACCGCGGTGAGGCCGTCGATCGCGACCGGCACCTCGATGACGATCGGTTCGCCTTCGGCCCTCACGAGCTCGACGGTGACGACGTCCTCTCCGGGCGCGAGGCCCTGGTACTCGATGATCCGCGTGCCCTCGAGCAGCGCCGTAGCGCCCGGGAGCGCGCCGGGCTGGCGCGCCTCGGGTCGCTGCCCGAGCGAGACCCGGATCGACTCGAAGTCGACGCCCGGCACCAGATCGGTGTGCAGATCGATGGCGAGCTCGGCCTCCGGCGCGCAGGCGGTCAGAGCCAAGAGCGACGAGAGAAACAGCCGATGCACCGCGCGATGATAGCGAGCGCCGTCGCGAATACGAAGGCGCATCGGGTATCTTCGGGGCCGTGGCGAGCGAAGCGCGCACCGACGTGATCGCGACCGGCGTGGACGGGCAGCTGATCCTGCGCCGCGTGCGCGTGCGGGTGCTGGACGGCCCGGATCGCGGCGGTGAGCTCGAGCTCGAGCGGGGGACCGCGATCGTCGGCAAGGGCGTGGCCGCGGACCTGCGCGTCACCGATCGCAAGACCTCGCGCGCGCACGTCGAGCTCGTGCTCCTCGAGGCGGGGGTGCGCGTGCGCGATCTCGGCAGCACCAACGGGACCTTCTTCCGCGGCGCGCGCCTCGAGGGCGCGCTGGTCTTGCGCCCGCCCTTCGAGCTCACGATCGGCGAGAACCGCGTCCAGCTGACCAGCGCCGACACCCCGCTGCTCGACGCGCCGGTCTCCCGCGTCGGCGCGCCGCTCGGCTCGAGCGCCGCGGCGCACACGATCCGCGAGTCGCTCGGCCGCATCGCCGATCGACGCGCGCCGGCGTGCATCTCGGGCC
>JAEZBP010000179.1 GCA_023427125.1 Pseudomonadota bacterium
TGCACGGTCCACCACTTCTCGGCGCGCCGCTGGCTCCAGCGGCCGAGGTCGCAGGCCTCGAGCCGCTGTCGCAGCGTGAGCGCGTCCTCGGGGCGCGCGTCGGGGTCCTTCGCGAGGCAGTCCATGATCAGCTGCTCGAGCGGCTCCGGGACCGGATCGCCCACCCGCTGCGAGGGCGGGATCGGCTCGGTGTGGAGGTGGTGGCCGAGCACCTCGATCACGGTGCGCCCACCGAAGACGTGCTCGCCGGTGAGGAGGTAGTAGCCCACGGCGCCGAGCGCGTAGATGTCGCTGCGCGCGCTCGCCGCGTGGGTCTGGGTCAGGATCTCGGGCGCCATGTAGAGGGGCGTGCCGCTGATGGTCCCCTCTTGGCTCACCGACGCCGGGTGGCGCTCCTCGAGCTCCTTCACGAGCCCGAAGTCCACCACCTTGGCCACGTCGAGCTCACCGCCCTGCCGGCAGAGGACGATGTTCGCGGGCTTCACGTCGCGGTGGATGAGGCCGATCGCGTGCGCCTCGCCGAGCGCGCCGGCCACCTGCTCGAGGATGTGCGCGACGCGCGCGGGGGCCTGCGGCCCGTCGATCTCGACGACCTCCTCGAGCGTGGCGCCGTCGAGGAGCTCCATCGCATAGTAGAGGACGCCGTCCTCGGTGCGGCCGTAGTCGTAAATCGTGACGGTGTTCGGGTGGGTCAGCTGCGACGTCAGCTGCACCTCGCGCTCGAAGCGCTCGAGCGCCTCGCGGGAGGCCTTGTCGGCGCCGAGGAGCTTGATCGCGGTCGGCCGCCGCAGCATCGCGTGCGAGGCGCGGTAGACGCGCCCCATCCCGCCCACGCCGATCAGCCCCTCGAGCGTGTACTGGCCGAGCCGGCGCGCCTCGCGGACCTGCTCGCGCAGGCCATAGATCACCCTCGAGATCGCCGTGCAGACGGCGACCGTCACCGTCCACTGCACCGCGCCGCCGAGCGCGAGCAGGGCGGGCGCGTCGCCGTCGATCCCGAACGGGGCGGCGCCGGCGCCGGCCAGGTACACGACCACCGTGATCGGCGCGCCCAGCACCGCGGTCAGCGCGGCCGTGTGCCGCGCGCCGGTGGGCACGAAGGCGGCGCGCAGGACGACCACGTACGTCAGCGCGAAGCTCGCGCCGATCAGCGGCGCGAGGAACGCGAACGTGGCGATCAGCCGGTGCTCGGCCACGTCTCGGAGCACGCGCACGCCGCTCTCCGAGACGAGGTGCGAGGCGACGAGGTACGCGATGGCGTGGATGCAGAGGGCGGCGAGGAGGAGCCCGACCGCCTCGACGATGCGGACGAAGCGCGCCGAGCGGCGGCCTCGCCAGGTGAGCAGCCAGATCGCGAGGACCGAGACGCCGGCGGCCGCCTGGAGCCAGCGCGACTCCGGCGGGGTGAGCTCGACCTCGGGCGTCCAGAAGGCGAGGACGAGGAGGCGCACGCCCAGGCTGGCGAGGGTGAAGCCGCCGACCGCGAGCGCGAAGCCCGCCACCCGCCGCTGGAGCAGGGCGCGCTGGTCCTCGTTGATCGAGGCGCTCGGATCGAGGGTGTCGCTCACGCGGCACCACCCGAGGCGCGCGCGGCCTCGCGCAGCGTGACGAAGCGATAGCCGGCCTCGCGCAGGGTCGCGATCGCGGCGCGGAGCGCGGCCTCCTTGGCGCGGAGCGGCCGCCGCAGATCCGGCTGGTGCGGCGCGAGGAAGCCGAGGCCGTCGGCCTCCGCGTCGGCGAGATCGATGCCGTGGAGCTCGAGGCTCACGAGCGGGCGGCCGACCATCGCGCGGCTGAGCAGGCGCGCGCCGAGCGCGCCGGCGAGGACCACGCTCGTGCCGATGTAGGGCAGGCGCGCGAGGCGGGTCACGCCGATCGGCAGCTCGAGCACCCCGCCTCCGCGCCGCCAGTACGGGCGGCCCACGCGGTAGGGATCCGCGGGCGCGGTGAGCACGCGGGGATCGTCGACGATGCTGCGGCTCTCGCGCCTCACGAGGCGCATCCCGCCGATCACCGCCGCCTTCGGCGCGTAGTAGGCGGGGCAGGGGAAGACGCTCGAGTCGTAGACGACGCCGAGCTCCTCGAGCACGTCGAAGACCGGATCGGTGATGGTGTAGCCGGGCGCGCGGAAGCCCTCGGGGCGCGCCCCGCACGCGCGCTCGATCGCGTCGGCGCCGCGCTCGATCTCGCTTCGAATCTGCGCGCGCCCGAGCCGCGTCAGATCGTAGCGGTGCCCGAAGGAGTGGTTGGCGATCTCGTGGCCGCTCCGGGCGAGCGAGGCGATCCGCGCCGCGTTCGGATCATCGAGGTCGCTCCCGATCGCGAAGAAGGTCGCGGGGATCCTCTCCTCGTCGAAGAGGCGCGTCAGGCGCGGCAGCGCCCGCTCGTAGATCGCGCGCGCCGCGCGCGGAGGGGGGGAGGGCAGCCCGTGGATCGCCGCGTAGCAGGGGATCTCGTCGAGATCGACGCTGACGGCGGCGAGCCGCGCGGGACCGTTCACGCCTGCTTGCATGCGGCTCTCAGCGGGAGCGAGCGCCGGAGAGCGTACATCCTGAACGTGCCGGTGGCGAAGCCGCTCACCCCTGGATTCGGATCGCCACGAAGAGGCGCACGAGGTTCTTCATCACGTTGGGCACGCGGCGGAAGAGGTGGATCGAGGGCGTGCGCTTCTCGAGCACCCGCACCGGGATCTCCTTCACCCGCACGCCGCCGCGCTCGGCGCGGATCACGAACTCGCTCGCGAAGAGATCGCGGTCGACCAGGCACGCGCGCGCGACCTCGACCAGCGAGGCGCGGCGGAAGGCCTTGAGGCCGTGGGTGTCGGTGCCGCGGAAGCCGAGGCTCACGCGCAGCATGCCGTTGATGACCTGCGTGGCGAGCCGCCGGGTGAAGGGCCGCTCGTCGCTCGCGCCGCGCATCGCCTTGCTGCCGACGACCAGGTCCGCCTCGTTGGTCTCGAGCACCGCCAGCGCGCGCCGGTGGAAGTCGGTGTCGCAGAGATCGATCTCGTCGCAGATCACGAACTCGCCGCGCGCGTCGAGGATGCCCTTCTTCAGCGCGGCGCCGTAGTTCGGCTGGCCGTAGCTGAACGTGCGCACCTGGGGGAAGCGCTCGGCGAGCGAGACCGCGATCTCCACGGTGCGATCGCTCGAGCCGTTCTCCGCGAGGATCAGCTCGTAGGGCCAGTCGAACTCCTGCAGGCGATCGATGAGATCGATCACCGCGGCCTGGAGGATCGCTTCCTCGTTGTAGATCGGGATGACGATCGAGACGCGCGGGACGGGCATCTCCGCCGATTCGCCGCTGGCCATGACGGCGCGGACTCTTGTCCAGGGTCCCTCCGCCGTCAAGGACGCCGGGGAGCGGGGCAGCAGCCGGGGGCGCACTCGTCCGGGCGCTCGCGGGTCATCGCCTCCTCGACGAGCTCGCGCACCATCGCGACGAAGCGCGGGTGCGCGTTCGCGGTCTCGGCGCGGACGAGGGTCAGGCCGAGCCGCTCCGCCTCGCGGCGCGCCTCGACGTCGAGATCCCAGACGACCTCCATGTGATCGGCGACGAAGCCGAAGGGCGCGAGGACGACGGTGGCGCCAGGGTCTTCGGAGGCGATCGCGCGGAGGGCGTCGAGCACGTCCGGCTCGAGCCAGGGCACCTGAGGAGGGCCGCTGCGGCTCTGGTAGCCGAGCCGAGGGAGCGGAAGGGCGAGCCGGGACGCGACGGCCTCGGCGAGCGCCGCGAGCTCGCTCTCGTAGGCGCACTGCGCGGCCATCGAGACCGGGATGCTGTGGGCGCTGAAGAGCACGTGGGGGGGCCGGTCGCCGAGCGGCGCGAGCGCGTCGGCGAGCCGCGACGCGCAGGTCTCGACGTAGCCGGGGTGGGCCGAGAAGGGCCGGAGCTTGTGGATCTCGGGCGCGCCGATCCGCTGATCGATCGCGGCGCGGGCCCCGGC
>JAEZBP010000235.1 GCA_023427125.1 Pseudomonadota bacterium
CCCTAGCCCGGATTATTCACGAGTGCGCCGTGTCACACCGCATCTCGCCGGAAGCATTGGCCGTACGTCCGGTGCTCGCTCGTCACGTAGGGAAACTACGCTCCTCGCTGTGCTTCGGGCGTGCGACCAAGCCTCCTCGACGAACTACGGCCTGCCCCTGGCGCCCTCGTGAATAATCCGGGCTAGGCCTGCAGGTAGGTCTTGCCCTTGTAGAGCTTCGCGAGGATCGCGAAGACGATCGCGGCGCCGGTCATCAGCGCGGTGAAGACCCAGAAGAAGTCCGACTGCGCGAGGATGGTCTGCATCGGCGAGAGGAACGCGACGAGCACGTTGCCGAAGGTCACGCAGAGCAGCCAGAAGCCCATGATGGTCGACTTCATCGAGCGCGGCGCCTGCGTGTAGGCGAACTCGAGGCCGGTCACCGAGACGAGCACCTCGCTCGTCGTCATGATGAGGTACTGCACGACCTGCCAGAGGACGTGCACCTCGCCGGGCCCCGCCGCCTCCATGCGGGTCTGGAGGAGCGCCGCCGCCGCGAACGCGGCCGCCGCGAGGAACATGCCGACCGTCATCTTGAGGAGCGGCTTGACCGTCACGCCCCGCTTCTCGAGGGGGCGATACACGAGCACGTTCAGCGCCGGGATGATGACCATCACCATCAGCGGGTTGAGCGCCTGGATCTGCGCGGCGGCGAGCTCGACCGTCATCGTCTCGCCGATCAACAGATCGCGGACGCCGGCGCCGCCGAGCCCGACGACGGCGAGCCCGACCACGACGTAGTGGACGACCTTCGGCACGCGCACGTTCGAGACCCAGAGCATCAGCCAGGTGCCGCCGTAGAGCGCGAGGATGATGGTGGCGGCGACGGCGGCGTAGCCGAGCGAGACGGGTACGGTGATGGTCCGGGCGAGCCGGCTCGCCTGGAGGACCCAGGTGGACGCGTGCTGATCGAAGAGCGCCCAGAAGACGCTCACCATCGAGAAGACCAGCATGATGCGGAGCACCGCCGGCGGGCCCTCGGCGGCCTCCTCGCCGAGCTCGCCGCGCGCGACCTCGAAGAAGCCCTGCCCCGGCTCGCGCTCCTTGCGGTGGGTCCACGCGTAGTAGAGCACCGCGAGGAAGCCGGTCCCGCGCTCCTTGCGCTGGCGGACGGCGAACACACCGATGCCGCAGAGGAAGAGCGCGGCGCCGATCGCGAAGACCCACCACGCCTCGGTCGCGAGGTAGCCAACGTAGTCGCGCACGTACGCCCAGTAGAAGGCGGCTGGGCTCATGCCCTCGCCGCCCTGCGCCTCGAAGTGACCACCGACCACGAAGACCGCGACGATGAGCGACATGATCGGCGCGAAGAGGAGCACCGAGCCGCCGAAGTCGAGCCCGCCGAGCGCCCCGCCAGGCTTGGGCGGGACGTGGACGAAGCGCTTGCGCCCGAGGAAGAAGATCGCGGTCGCCACGAACATGAGGACGCCGGGCACGCCGAACGCGACCTCGGCCCCGAAGTAGCGGTTCAGAAGCGGCGTGAGCAGCGTCGCGAAGAACGAGCCGAAGTTGATGATGAAGTAGAAGATCTGGAAGACCTTCGAGACCAGGTGCCCGTTCTTCTTCGTGAACTGGTCGCCGACGTTCGCGGAGACGCAGGGCTTGATGCCGCCCGAGCCGATCGCGATCAGGGTGAGGCCCGCGTACATGCCCCACTCGGCGGCCTCGTAGTTGCCCCACTCGCCGAAGCGGCCGGCCACCGCGAGGACGGCGTGGCCCGCGCAGTAGATCAGCGAGACGAAGAGGATGACCGGGTACTTGCCGAGCAGGCGGTCGGCGAGGATCGCCCCGATCATCGGGAACGCGTAGACGCCGGCCATGAAGAGGTGCGCGACCGCGGTGGCCCGCGCGCTCGCCGCCTCCGCCACGCCCTCGGCGAGCTGCGCCTCGGGCACGAAGTGCACGTAGAGCGCCGCGAGGTACACGTAGAGCACCGCGCGCATGCCGTAGTAGCTGAAGCGCTCGGCGCCCTCGTTGCCGACGATGAAGGGGATCCCGGGCGGGAAGAGGTCGCTCTTCTCCTCGCTGCCCTGCTCGGCCTCGCGCGCTTCCTTCGTCATGGGGCCCCGCGATAGTCGGGTCGGAGAAGTATCGCAAGCTCAGGGACAGCGAACGCGCCGGCCATGCACCGCGCCGCCGGCGAGCCACGTGACGACGAGCGCGTCGCGGTCGCGGGTGAGCGCGGCGCTCTCGACGCTTCCGTCGGTCACGAGGACGCGCTCGCCGATCGGATCGCCCTTGGCGTCGCGGCGGCGGAGCCAGAGGCCGCGGCCGTCGGGATCGAGCTCGGCGCGCTCGCGCTCGGTGAAGGGCGCGGGGACGGGCGCGCCGGACGCGAGCTCGCGCGCGAGGGTGGGCTCGCCCTCGCTCGCCGTGAGGCGGAGGAGATGCGGCCTCGAGAACTCGAAGGTCGTGATCAGCGCCAGCGCGTCGCCGCGGAGCTCGATCGAGTCGATCGCGAGCGCGTGGTGGAGCGCGTGCACGTCGCGGTGCGACTCGGAGGTCGTCACGTAGACTTCGCTGCTCACGTCCTCGGTCGGACCGCGGCGCCAGATCGCGGCGAAGCGAGCGCCCTCGGCGGCGAGCGCGAGGATCTCGACCGGGCTCTCCGCGCTCGCGGGCTCGTCGCCGAGCGCGACGCGGGTGTGCGCGATCGAGCCGTCAGGTCCCACCGTGAAGCGCTCGAGCGCGCGGTGCCCGCCCGTCGTGGACCACGCGAAGAAGAGCGGGCCGTCGTCACCGGCGCGGCGCGAGGTGCGCGTGGGCTCGGGCAAGGGCACGGTGATCGGCGCCGCGATCACGGCGCCTTCTCGATCGAGCGCCTGCGCGATCAGGCAGTGCGCGCTGGCCTCGCAGCTCCCGCGCGCCAAGAGCACGTAGCGCTCGCCGCGCGGCGCGAGGGCGAGC
>JAEZBP010000364.1 GCA_023427125.1 Pseudomonadota bacterium
GCCTATGCCGCTGTCTCGCGCGGCCGCCGCTCGCCAAGAGCGCCTCTCGCTCCACCCCGACCGTCGTGTCCGGATGCGCGTCGTCGAGAAAGCCACCACGCCCGCCGATGTCGCGCGGGTCCTCGGCGGGCAGCCGCCCCGAGCGCGACCGCCGCCTGCTCCCAAGTCCCCTCGGCGCAGCTCCGGATCGCGTTCTCCTGAGCGGCGCGTCGAGCGCGGGATGCACCTCCGTCCGGAGCACCGCGAGGTCACGCGTCTGGGCGCGGTCGAGCTCCACGACGCGCCGTTCTCTCGAATGTGGGAGGGTTGATGCAGCGGAGCCCACCCGATCCGCTTGTCCTGCGCGCCCGACTCCGACATCGTCTCACCAGGTCGGATGTCCTACGCGCTTCAAGTGACGCGGGGGCGAGGCGGCGCTCGGGCACGGTCGCGCTCGCGAGGTCCGCACGCGTCCGACTCCGCAGACGCGACCTGACACCTGCGGTATGGATCCCCCCGCATGGCCACAGCGCGCGCCCAGAACGACACCTTGCAGCTCGAGGTCGAAGCCCCCGCGCCGGGCGTGCGCCGGGTCCTCACCGGCGAGGTCACCTTTCCCTCGTCGAGCCACGCTCAGTCGGCGACGGTCTCGCTCGTGTTGTTCGCGAACGCGCGCAGCGCCGCGCTCGGCGACGACCCCGACCGCATCGACGCGCAGACGTCCGTCGCCGGCTGCACGACGATGGTGAAGCGGAGCGAAGCGGCGCCGCGGTTCGAGCTGCCGCTCCCTCCGGCCGCCGCGTCGTACCAAGGAGAGGCGTTCACGATTCACGTGGGGGTCGTCGCCGCGCCCGACCAGGGCACGACGCTGCGCGTGTTCGTCGACGTCCCGGCCGCGACCGAGGGGCTCTCCCCGGTGCTGCGCGGCTTGCCGAAGGAGCAGCGCCTCGCGCGCCCTGCCCCCTTGTTCACGGCTGTGGTGATGGCGCTCGCCGGCGCCGGGCTCGTCGCGCTCGCATGGGTTCGTGACCTCCTCCTGCCCGGGCAGATCGGCTTCGCCGTGCTCGGCGTCGGCGTGCTGCTCGCCTTCATCTTTCGCCGCGGCGCGCTCGGCTGGCTCCGCGTGGGGAACCCGACGACGCGGCTCGAGGCGCGCGACGGAGCGCTGTTCGCGGCGGTGCGCGGCAGCGACCGGCTCTCCGGAGGGCGGGCGCGCATCGTCGCGACCGAGTACGAGCGCTACGACGGGCACGCGAAGGAGCTCCGCGAGATCACCTCGCGCGACGCCCCGCTCGAGAAGAGGGAGGACGGTTCCTGGGCGGCGCGCGTGCCGCTGCCGGCGGCGGGGGAGGCGCCGCCTTCTCTCGCGCTGACCGGCCCGAAGAGGCTCGAGGCGATCCGCTGGGTCGCGAAGATCGAGATGGAGAGCGCCCGCGGGTCGCTCGCCCACGTGAGCATCCCCGTCCATGTTGGGCTCCAGAAGGACGGGTGAGCCGCTCAGTGACGCCGCCCCTCGAGCACCTCGGCCAGCAGCGCGCGATCAAACCCGGCCCGCACGTGCACGCGGACCGCACCGACCTCGAGCTCGACCGACCCCGCCCCACGTGGGGCGACCTTCGAGGCGATCACCCGCACCCAACCCGGTGTCTGCCGTCCGAGCCTCGACGACCACCATCGCAGCGTGCTCGCGGCGAAGCCCCGCCCCGCTGCGAACTCGCCCGCCGTGTGCCCGCTCGCCCGCCACTCAGCGACCCGCTGCGCCCACGTCTCCGTCTTGTCACCCAGCGCACGATCGCGCAGCCACGTCAGCCCGCCACGACGGTCCTCATGCATCGGATACCGAAGAAATGCTCGCCGATTGCACGCGCGACTCGACTCGCCTCCGAGTCAGCCGACGGACGGGCCGGCCTTGTTCTTCATGGCGCGGGCCTTGATCTTCAAACCGACGGTCTTGAGGAGACCGCCCATGTTCTCGTTCTTCGCGAGCGTGATGGAGGCGTTGCAGGCGGTGGCCTCGGCTTTGAACCCCGTGAACTCGGTAGCCGCCCCCCAGCAGACGCCGATCTTCACGACGCCGACGTCGATGATCTTGAAGCCACCGAAGTCGTCCTTGAAGCCGCCTTTCCACTCCCATTGGCTGTCAATCTTGGTGATGCCACCCGGCGCGGCGTTGATCATGCCGCCGGCTCCGTTGAGCGTGACGCCCCCTGTCGCGACGACCGTGTAGCCGCCCGTCGCCGTCAGGTTGTACGCGCCCGAGACCGTCTGGCTGATCCCGCCCGTGACGACCGTGCTCCGGCTTCCGCTGATCATCGTCGTGGCGGCCGCGCCGACGTCGAAGGTCCGGCTCCCAGCGATCGTCTCGGTCTGGCTCCCGCTGATCGTCACGGACTCGTTCGCCCCGATGTCCTCCGAGACGTCCGCCCCGATGGTCCGCGTCTCGTTCGCTTCGAAGGTCTCGCTCACGTTCCCCGCGGTGTGCCGCGTCTCGGTTCCGTCCACCGTCTCGTCGAAGTTCCCCTTCACGTGCACCGTCCGGTTTCCGTCGACCGTCATCTCCTGGTTGCCGTGCACCGTCTCGGTCTGATTGGCGCCGATCGCTTGCGTTTGATCAACGTCGACCGTGTTCGTCTGGTTGTTGTGGACTATCGTGTTGTGGTCGTTCTCGACGACCTCGTTGTAGTCCTTCTGCGCGTGCGTAAAGATCTCTTCGCTGCCGGCCTTGTCCTCGAACCGAAGCTCATTGAAGCCGCCCCCGCCTGGTGAGCTGTTCGACTTGATTGTGCTCTTCGTCTTCTCGTCGGGCAACGGATAGGGGAGGGCGTTGGTACCGTTGTACACGCACCCCGTCACGAGCGGGCGGTCGGGATCGCCGTCGACGAAGTGCACGACGACCTCCATGCCGATGCGCGGCACCCACCAGAAGCCCCACCCGCTCCCGGCCCAGGGCTGCTGCACGCGGATCCAGCACGAGCTCGTCTCGTCGGCCGGGCTCTCGCGGTCCCAGTGAAAGCGAACCTTGATCCGCCCGTGCTCGTCGACGTGGATCTCTTCGCCCGCCGGCCCCGTGACGATCGCGGTCTGCACCGATCCGATGGAGGGCTTCGGCGTGCGGCGCGCGGGACGGTAAGGCACCTCGAGCGGGATGCACTCGAAGCTGTTGTGGTACTCCTCCACGTCGGT
>JAEZBP010000408.1 GCA_023427125.1 Pseudomonadota bacterium
AAGGACGACGGCGACGACGACGACAAGGACGACGACGTACCGGACGACGGCGACGACGAGGACGATGAGGACGAGGACGACGAGGATGAGGATGAGGACGATGAGGACGAGGACTGACCTCGGTCCTGGACGCCATCACGCCTCGATGTTAGGTCCCGCGCGATGTCCAAGGCTGCCTCGGGCTCGCTGACCTTCCAGGAGCTCATCCTCGCCCTCAACCGGTTCTGGGCGGAGCGCGGCTGCTTGATCGTGCAGCCCTACAACTCCGAGGTGGGAGCCGGCACCTTCAACCCGGCCACCTTCCTGCGCGCCATCGGGCCCGAGCCCTGGAACGTCGCCTACGTCGAGCCCTCGCGCCGGCCGGCCGACGGGCGCTACGGCGACAACCCGAACCGCCTCCAGCAGTTCCACCAGTACCAGGTCATCCTCAAGCCCTCGCCGCTCGACATCCAGCAGCTCTACCTCGACTCGCTCGTCGCGCTCGGCACCGACCCGAGCCAGCACGACATCCGCTTCATCGAGGACGACTGGGAGTCGCCGACCCTCGGCGCCTGGGGCCTGGGCTGGCAGGTCTGGCTCGACGGCCTCGAGATCAGCCAGTTCACCTACTTCCAGCAGGTCGGCGGCCTCGACTGCAAGCCGATCAGCGGCGAGCTCACCTACGGCCTCGAGCGCATCGCGATGTACCTGCAGGACGTCGACGACGTCTACGCGCTCGAGTACGCGCACGGCGTGAAGTACGGCGAGATCTTCAAGCGCGCCGAGTGGGAGTGGAGCACGTACAACTTCGAGAAGGCCGACGTGGAGCTGCACCTCGCGCAGTTCGATCGCTACGAGGAGCAGTGCCTGCGCCTCCTCGGCGCCGAGAAGGGCAAGGGCGGCAAGCTCGAGTACGAGAGCGACGACCCGCTGAAGCGCCTGGTGCTGCCGGCCTACGACTGCGTCGTGAAGTGCAGCCACTACTTCAACGTGCTCGACGCGCGCGGCGCCATCAGCGTCACCGAGCGCCAGCGCTACATCGGCCGCGTGAGGCACATCGCGCGCGCGGTCAGCGAGTCGTTCTACGGACAGCGCGAGGCGCTCGGCTTCCCGCTCGCCGCTCATGCTTCTTCTGGCAAGGACGGAGGTGAGCGATGAGCGAGCTCCTCGTCTTCGAGATCGGCGTGGAGGAGCTGCCCGCCTCGTTCGTCGCCGGCGCGCTGCGCGCGATGCCGGACCTCGCGCGGGAGCGGCTCGGGCGCGCTCGCCTCGGGCACGGTGAGATCCGCGCGGTCGGCACGCCACGGCGGCTCACCCTGATCGTCGAGGGGCTCGCCGATCGGCAGCGCGATCTCGCCGAGACCGTCCTCGGGCCGCCCAAGGCGGCGGCCTTCGAGGCCGACGGCAGGCCGAAGAAGGCAGCCGAGGGCTTCGCGAAGAAGCTGGGCCTGCCGGTCGACGCGCTCTTCATCGAGGAGACCGAGAAGGGCGCCTACGTCGCGGGGCGGCGCGAGGAGCGCGGCAAGGCGGCCGACGAGGTGCTGCCCGAGCTGCTCGCCGAGCTCACGCGGGCCATCCCCTTCCCGAAGTCGATGCGCTGGGGCGAGGGCGAGGTCGCGTTCGGCCGCCCGGTGCACTGGCTCTTCTGCCTGCACGGCGCGCGCGTCGTGGACGTGCGCTTCGCCGGCGTGAAGGCCGGCGACGAGACCCGCGGCCATCGCTTCCTCGCGCCCGGCGCGTTCCCGCTCGAGCGCGCGGAGCGCTACGTCGACGCGCTCCGCGAGGCGCACGTGATCGTGGAGGCAGAGGAGCGCGCGCGCCTCATGCGCGAGCGGCTCGAGGCGGCCGCGAAGGGCGCCGGGGGCGTGCTCGTCGAGGACGACTTCCTGATCGGCGAGAACCTCTCGCTCGTCGAGGAGCCGCAGGTCATCTGCGGCGCGTTCGATCCCGCATTCCTCACGCTGCCCGACGACGTGATCATCGCGGTCATGCGCGGCCACCAGCGCTACTTCGCGCTGCGCTCGCCCGACGGCGCGCTGATGCCCCGCTACCTCGCCGTCGTGAACACGGCCCGAGCGCCCGAGGTGATCGTGCGCGGCAACGATCGCGTGCTGCGCGCGCGGCTCGCCGACGCGCGCTTCTTCGTCGAGACCGACCTCGCGTTCGGCCTCGCGCGCCGGGTCGAGCAGCTCGATCAGGTCGTCTTCCAGGCGAAGCTCGGCAGCGTCGGCGAGCGGGTGGCGAGGCTCGCCGAGGGGGTCGTGGCGCTCGGCGACGAGGGGCCGGCCCGAGAGGCCGCGCGCCTCTCGAAGGCCGACCTGGTGACGCTCATCGTGGGCGAGCTCCCGGAGCTGCAGGGCTCGATGGGCCGCTACTACGCCCTCCGGGAGGGCGTCCCCGAGGAGGTCGCCGACGCGCTGCGGGATCACTACCTGCCGCGCGGCGCGGGCGACGACGTGCCGAGGAGCGTGACCTCGGCGCGGCTCGCGATCGCCGAGCGCGCCGACGCGCTCGCCGGCTGCTTCGGCATCGGGCTCATCCCGAGCGGCTCGGCCGATCCCTTCGCGCTCCGCCGCGCCGCGCTCGGCGTCATCCGCATCGCGCTCGAGGGGCCGATCGACGTCGATCTGCGCGCCACCCTCGAGGCGGCGCACGCCGCCTATCGCGCGCAGGAGAAGCCTGTCGGCGACGCAGCCAAGGTGGTCGGCCAGCTCGACGAGTTCTTCCGCGGCCGGCTGCGCGCGCTCCACGGCGAGCGCTACCCGACCGACGTCGTCGAGGCGTGCCTCGGCGCGTGGGACGGGCGATCGATCCGGGATCTGTCGGCGCGCCTCGCTGCGCTCGAGGTCTTCCGCCACCTGCCCGCGTACGAGTCGCTCGCGGTGGCCTTCAAGCGGGCCTACAACATCGCGAAGGACGTGCCTCCGGAGGGCTTCGACATCGCGCTCATGACCGAGGACGCCGAGCGAAGGCTGGCGGAGCGCTTCGCCTCGCTCGCGCCGACGCTGCGCGAGGCCGTCGACGCGGGCGAGTACGAGCGCGCGCTCACCCTGGTCGCGACCGAGCTGCGCGAGCCGATCGATACCTTCTTCGACAAGGTCTTCGTGATGGTCGAGGACGCGGCGGTGCGCGAGAACCGGCTGCGCCTGCTCGGCGCCATCGCGCGGACGCTCACCGCCATCGCGCACTTCCACCTCCTCGGCGCGCAGACCGCGGGCTGATGCCATGGACGCGGAGCTGATCCACCGCTTCGCCGATCCGCTCCCCCTCGACGACCTGCGGGCGCGCCGCTGGCTCGGAGGGAAGGGCGCCTCCGTCGCGCTCATGACGCGGATGGGCCTGCCGGTCCCGCCCGGCTTCACGCTCTCGACCCAGGTGTGGCGGCGCTTCGATCGCGAGGGCGCGCTCGCGCCCGACATCCTCGAGCGGGTCCGGCAGGAGGTCGCGCACATCGAGGCGACGACCGGCCTCGCGTTCGGCGATCCCCGCGCGCCGCTGCTGTTGGCCGTCCGGTCGGGCGCGCCGACGTCGATGCCCGGGATGCTCGAGACGGTGCTCGACGCGGGCGTCCACTCCGACGTCGTGCGCGCGCTGACCGCCAAGTATGGCGGCGAGCGCTTCGGGCTCGACGTGCGGCGTCGCTTCCTCGAGAGCTACGGCTGCGTGGTGCTCGGCGTGCCGCGGGAGGCGTTCGACGCCGTGCTCGCCGGCCGCGATCCGCGCGAGCTCGACGCGCGCGGGCTCGCGGAGCTGGTCGTCGAGTACGAGCGGATGCTCCGGCACGAGTCCGGCGAGGCGGTGCCCGACGATCCGTGGGCGCAGCTCGTGCGATCGCTCGAGGGCGTCCTCCGCTCGTGGCGCGGTCCGCGCGCGTCCGCCTATCGCGCCGCGCACGGCATCGACGACGCCGAGGGCACGGGCGTGACCGTGCAGGCGATGGTCTTCGGCAACCTGCCCGAGCGCTCCGGCGCCGGCGTGGTCTTCAGCCGCAACCCCACGACCGGCGAGCGGGCGCTCTGGGGCGAGTGGCTGCCGCGCGCGCAAGGCGAAGACGTCGTCTCGGGCCGCCGCACGCCGCTGCCGCTGAGCGCTGCGCAGGTGCGTCGCGGGACCCCGGACGAGAGCCTCGAGGCCGCGATGCCCGAGGTGCTCGCCGAGCTCCGCGCGATCACCGAGCAGCTCGAGAAGCGCTACGGCGACGCGGTCGACGTGGAGCTCACGGTGGAGGCGGGCCGCCTCTACGTCCTGCAGTGCCGGGCCGCCAAGCGCACCGCGCGCGCGGCCGCGCGGATCGCCGTCGAGATGCACGACGAGGGCGTGCTCGAGCGGAGCGCGGCGCTCTCGCGCATCGAGCCGGCGAGCCTGCGGCAGCTGCTCACGCCGCGCCTCCCCGATC
>JAEZBP010000414.1 GCA_023427125.1 Pseudomonadota bacterium
GCGCCGAGCGGCGGCTCGCCGCTGCCGGCCGCGCTGGCCGAGGACTGGGCGTTCTGCAAGGAGAGCCTCGCCGAGGTCTCGCGCACCTTCGCGCGGCCGATCGCGCTCCTGCCGCCGCGGCTCGAGGTCGCGGTGACCCTCGGCTATCTGCTCTGCCGCGTCGCCGACACCGTCGAGGACCACACCGCGGTCGAGGGCACGATGCGCGACGAGCTCTTCGCGCTCTTCCTCGCGGTGCTCGAGGAGGGCTCTGACCCCAAGGCGTTCGCCGACGCCTTCGTGCTCGTCGACGGCGACGACGCGGAGCTCACGCTGGCGCGCTCGCTCGTCCGGGTGATGCGGGTCTTCGAGGCGCAGGACGAGCCCGTCAAGCGCGCTTGCGTACGCTGGGTGAGCGAGATGGCCCGCGGCATGAGCCTCTACACCCACCGTGCGCCGGGCGAGGACGGCATCACCGCGCTCCACACGGCGAAGGACCTCGAGCGCTACTGCTACTACGTGGCCGGCACCGTCGGTCACCTCCTCACCGATCTCTTCGCGCACGAGATGGGCGTCGACCTCGAGAGCCCGCTCGCGATCGCGCTGCGCGATCGGGCCGAGGGCTTCGCGATGGGCCTCCAGCTCACCAACATCCTGAAGGACGTCACCGACGACTTCGCGCGCGGCGTGAGCTTCGTGCCGCGCAGCGAGTGCGCGCGGCAGGGCTTCTCGGTGTCGCGCCTGATCGATCCGGCGGTGCGCCGCGAGGCGCACGCGGCCGCGCTGCCGATCTTCGACATCGCGCGCGCGCAGCTCGACGAGGCGCTCGAGTACTCGCTGGCGATCCCGGCCGAGCACCCGCAGATCCGGCTCTTCTGCCTGCTCCCCTTGTGGATGGCGGCGCGCACGCTCGTGCTCGCGCGCGGCAACGACGCGATGTTCGTCCCCGGTGCGCCGGTGAAGATCACGCGCGCCGAAGTCGAGGCGCTGATCGCCGAGTGCGTGCGCTTGGTCGGCGACGACGCGGCGCTGCGCATGCGCTACGCGTCTCTCTTCAAGGCCGCGCAAGAACCCCGAGTCTCCTCCGAGGTGGTGAGCTGATATGGCGTACGTGTTCGATCCCGACGTGCTGCACGAGATGGTGCGCGAGGTCATCGGCCAGCCGATGCCCGACATGGTGGAGCAGCTGCGCGAGAAGCTGTCCGCGCGCTACCCCGGGCACATCCTCCAGGGCTCCGACTGGATCTTCAACAACGCGGGCGGCGCGATGGGCCAGATGCTGGTCCTGCACGCGTCGATCACCGAGTACGTGATGATCTTCGGCAGCCCGATCGGCACCGAGGGCCACTCGGGGCGCTTCTACGCGAAGGACTTCTTCTTCATCCTCGAGGGCGAGCAGTGGGCCTACGCCGAGGGCGACCTCGAGCGGCGCGTGTACCGCCCGGGCGATCTGCACGTCCTCTCGCCCGGCACCGCCGAGGGCTACCGCATGCCGGAGAGCTGCTTCGCGCTCGAGTACGCCCGCGGCATCATCCCGGCGATGCTCCCCTTCGGCATCGCCGACTCGCTCAGCTCCACGCTCGACGTCTCGTCCGTCGCGCGCACCTTCGGCGTCTACACGAAGGGCGTCGTCTCGAGCCTGGTGCGCGGCAAGATCTGAGCGGCTCCGTCGAGGCGCGGCGTCTCCCGGTGCGCGCCTCGCGAGCCGGCGCGGGCCGTTCCGTGCTACCAATGGCACTCGATGAGCACGCAGTCAGGCCTCCTCGAACCTCTCTTTCCCGAGACCCTCTCGCGCGTCGATCTCGACGAGGGCCGCGCCACGATCGATCTCGACGCCGGCCTCTACCCGCTCGAGGCGGTGTACGGCGCGGCGTACGTCTTCATCGACCGCTGCTACGTCCTGCTCGATCGTCCCGAGCCGACGAAGCTGCGCGTGCTCCTCTCTCCGAAGAAGCCCGAAGCCGACGTCGCGGCCCAGCTGCGAGAGATGGTCGGCGAGTTTGCCAACGAGCTCTTGAGCGCGGCGTGGCGGCACCAGATCACGCAGGAGAACCGGGCTCGCATCGAGGCGCTCACCCTCTCGGCGATCTCGGGCGCGATGGGGCCGCCGAGCCTCGACGACCTCGAGAGCTTCGACTTCACCGAGGAGGCCTTCGAGGATCCGCTCGGCATCGCGATGAGCTGGGAGGAGAAGTACGCCAAGAAAAAGCCCGAGGAGGGCAAGCCCGAGGAGGGCACGTGAGGGAGGTGCGCTTCCATCGCGAGCTCTACCGCGGCGAGCACGTCGACGAGGCGATCAAGGTCTACGATCGCTTCGCGCGGATCGAGCGCGCCGAGGAGGACGCCCACTGGGTCGTCCGGCTCGAGGGCAAGAGCCCCGAGCGCGAGCGCAAGATCGCGGACGAGCTCGCGAACTACGCGCTGGGCCTGACGATCCAGCAGCGCGGAGGGATCTGAGATGCAGCTCTTCGATCTGCGGACGAAGCTCGATCACACGAGCCAGGCGTTCTTCCGCTTCCGGCGCATCGGCGCGGACAAGACGCTGATCACGAACCTCGAGGGCCGCTGGCTCGTGCTCTCGGACGAGGAGTTCGGGCGCTACGCGACGGGCGCGGTCGAGGAGGGCAGCGAGCTCCACCGGAAGCTCGCCGATCACAACTTCCTGCGAGCGACCTACGACGAGGCGAAGGCGCGCGAGATGATCGCGGCGCGCAAGCGCTTCCTCGGCTACGGCCCGAACCTCCACGTCTTCGTGGTGACCCTCCGCTGCAACGAGACCTGCGTCTACTGCCACGCCTCGCGCGCGGACATGGACGCGGTCGACACCGACATGTCGAAGGAGACGGCCGAGAAGGCCGTCGATCTCGTCTTCCAGACGACGAGCCCCGGCGTGACCATCGAGTTCCAAGGCGGCGAGCCGCTCGTGAACTTCGAGGTGGTGAAGCACATCATCGAGTACGCGAAGCAGAAGAACGAGACGGCCCAGAAGGTCCTCGAGTTCACCATGGTCAGCAACCTCTCGTTGATGACCGAGGAGAAGCTCTCGCTCCTGCTCGACCACAAGGTCCAGATCTGCACGAGCATCGACGGCCCGAAGGACCTGCACGACAAGCAGCGCAAGCTGCCGAGCTTGAGCGCCTTCGACGCGTCCGCGCACTGGATCAAGCGGGTGAACGAGGCCTACGTCGAGCGCGGGCTCGACCCGGCGCTCTACCACGTCGAGGCGCTCCTCACGACCACGCGCGCCGCGCTGCCCCGCTACAAGGAGATCGTGGACACCTACGCGGCCCTCGGCTGCCGCGCGCTCTTCCTCCGGCCCATCGATCCCTTCGGGTTCGCCGGGAAGACCGCGGGGAAGGTCGAGTATCCGCGCCGCGAGTACCACGAGTTCTATCGCAAGGCGACCGACTACATCCTCGAGCTCAACAGCGAGGGGGTACAGATGATCGAGCGCTACGCGGCGATCTTCCTGACGAAGATCCTGCGCGGCGAAGACCCGAACTTCCTCGACATCCGGAGCCCGGCCGGGGCCGGCGTCGGCATGCTCGCGTACGGCTACGACGGCAGCGTGTACACCTGCGACGAGGGCCGGATGCTCGCCGCGTCGGGCGACCCGACCTTCCGCATCGGCCACGTGGCCGAGAGCGGCTACCGCGACCTCGTCGGCCACCCGACGGTGCGGGCGATGGTCATCGCCTCGAACCTCGACGCGCAGCCCGACTGCGTCAGCTGCACGTACAACCCGTACTGCGGCATCCAGACGACGCACAACCACCGCACCCAAGGCAGCGTGTTCGGCCGCATGCGCGAGTCGAACATCTGCGCCGTGCACAAGGGCATCCAGGACTACCTCTTCGACAAGCTCTCGAGCGGCGAGCCCCACGTGCTCGACGCCTTCGAGCGCTGGACCACCGTGCGGAGCCGCGAGCACTTCCTGCATGCCCCCGAAGAGAGGGACCCGTGACAGCGCACGTGCGCTCGCGCTATGCTGGCCGGGCTAGCTAGAGAGGGCGGATACATGGCCGACGGGTCCGACGAAGAGCTCCCCACCTTCACGCGCGAGGCCGCCGGCGTCCTCGACGCCGACCAGCGGGCCATCTCCGATCGCGCGCGTGAGAACGCCGACGCTCCGGGGCCGAGCTACGACGGCCCCGTGCCTCCGGGCCAGCACTGCAGCCACGGCAGCCACGGCAGCCACGGCTCGCACGGCAGCCACGGCTCGCACGGCTCGCACGGCTCGCACGGGAGCCATGGCAGCCACGGCTCGCACGGCAGCCACGGCTCGCACGGCTCGCACGGCTCGCACGGGAGCTGGTAGGCGTGGCGGAGGCGGGCTCCGCGTCTCCGCGGCGGCCCCTGCTCCAGCCGGACCGCTCGCTGCCGATCGCGCGCAGTGTCGACGAGCGCAGTGTCGACGAGCGCAGTGTCGACGAGCGCAGCGTCGACGAGCGCAGTGTCGAAGAGCGCAGCGTCGACGAGCGCAGTGTCGAAGAGCGCATCGCCGAGGCGCGCACCGTCCCGAGCGCCGAGCGCGTGCACGTGCTGACCGGCGCGGTCTGCAACAACAACTGCATCTTC
>JAEZBP010000444.1 GCA_023427125.1 Pseudomonadota bacterium
ACCCTCGGCTTCGGCTCGGGGGGCCTCCCGGTGCCGGAGGGCCTGAGCACCCCGCCGGCCTTGCCGCCCGCGCCGCCGAGCGCCTTCGTGCTCCCGAGCGTGCCTCCGCCGGCGCAGGCGCCGCCGCCGCCGCTCCTCCTCGACGTCACGCCGCAGAGCCTCGGCATCGAGACGGTCGGCGGCTACTGCGAGGCGGTCATCAGCCGCAACGCCGCCATCCCGGTCGAGCAGGCGCGGGTCTTCACCACCGCGCAGGACGATCAGGAGACGGTGCTGGTGCGCATCGCCCAGGGCGAGTCGCGCCGGATGAGCGAGAACCAGGCGCTCGGCGAGATCCAGCTCTCGGGCCTGCGGCGCGCGGCGCGCGGCGACGTGCAGATCGAGGTCACGTTCATGCTCGACGCGGACGGCACGCTCGGCGTGAAGGCGAAGGATCTCGAGACCGGGCGGGTCGAGAGCGTGCGCGTGAACCTCCTCGGCGGCCTCGGCGAGGACGAGGTGCGGCGCATGGCCGAGCGCCAGGCCCGCATGGCTCGATGAGCGACATCACCCGATGAGCGACCGCCTCGATCAGCTCGACTACTACGCGCTCTTCGCGATCGAGCCGAGCGCGAGCGCCGACGCGGTCCGCGCCGCCTTCCACGCGTTCGCGCGGCGCTACCACCCCGATCGCTTCGCGGGCGGGCCGGCCGAGAAGCGCGCGCGCGCCGAGGCGATCTACCGGCGCGGCGCCGAGGCCTACCGGGTGCTGATGAACGGCGAGAGCCGCCGCCGCTACGACGCGGGCCTGGCCACCGGGCAGCTGCGCCTCACGAGCGCGGCGACCGATCCGAAGCGCCCCTCGAGCAGCACCCGGCTGACGGTGACCTCGCCGCGGGCGCGCCCCTTCGCCACCAAGGCGCAGGAGGCGTGGAAGGCCGGCGACTACAAGACGGCGAAGCTGAACCTGAAGATGGCCCTCTCCCACGAGCCCGACAACGCGCTCCTCAAGGCGCGCCTCGCCGACGTGGAGCAGAAGCTCGCCGGCAGCTGAGGAGCCGAAGGCGCTCAGCGGCCTCCGTGCCAGCGCGCGAAGCGTCGCGAGCCCGAGCCCGTGCCCGCGCCCGGCTGTTCGGCTCCTCCGAGCTTGCCCGCGAGACCAGGGGCATGCGCAAGCAACACGGGCGCGGGCGCGGGCGCGGGCACGGGCACGGGCGAGCATTGCTCCGATCGTTGGGAGGCTGCGCGCGACCAGGCTATGGTGCCGAGCGCATGAGCCGCCGCGCGACCCTCGAGCGAACGACGAAGGAGACGTCCATCAAGGTCACGGTGGACCTCGACGGAACCGGAGCGCACGCGGTGAAGACGCCGATCGGGTTCTTGACCCACATGGTCGAGCAGCTCGCGCGCCACGGCGCGTTCGATCTCACGGTCGAGGCCGAGGGGGACACGCACATCGACGGGCACCACGTGACGGAGGACCTCGCGATCACGCTGGGCAAGGCCGTCGCCGAGGCGCTCGGCGACAAGCGCGGCATCCGCCGCTACGGCGCGGCCACGCTGCCGATGGACGAGGCGCTCGTGACGGTCGCGCTCGATCTCTCGGGGCGCACCTACTTCGTCTGGCAGGTCGAGATGCCCAAGGCGAAGATCGGCGAGTTCGACACCGAGCTGGCCGAGGTCTTCTTCGAGGGCTTCGCGCGCGGGGCGCAGGCGAACCTCCACGTGCACCTCCACGCCGGCAAGAACCTCCACCACATCGTCGAGGTGAGCTTCAAGGCGCTGGCGCGCGCGCTCCGCGAGGCCGCCGAGCTCGATCCGCGCGCGCCCGGCGTGCCCTCGACGAAGGGGACGCTGACGGAATGAGCGCGCCGGCGGTCCTCGTCGTCGACACGGGCTCGGGCAACCTCCGCAGCGTGGCGCGCGCGCTCGAGCGGGCCGGCGCACGGGTGGAGCTCTCCTCTCGTCCCGAGCGGGTCCGCGCCGCCGATCGGGTGGTGGTGCCGGGCCAGGGCGCGTTCGGCGACGGCGCGCGCGCGCTCGGCGCGGGGCTGGGCGAGGCGCTCGTCGAGCACGTCGAGCGCGACCGGCCCTTCCTCGGCATCTGCCTCGGGATGCAGCTGCTCTTCGACTCGAGCGAGGAGGCGCCCGGCGTGCCCGGCCTCTCGGTCCTGCCGGGGACGGTGCGGCGCTTCGCGAGCGGGATGATCGATCCCGACGAGCCGGGCCGGCGGCTCAAGGTGCCGCACATGGGCTGGAGCGAGGTGGAGGGGGCGCACCCGCTCCTGCCCGAGCGCGACTACTTCTACTTCGTTCACTCGTACTACTGCGCGCCCGCCGACCACGCGCTCACGGTCGGCGTGGCCCGCTACGGCGGGCCCTTCTGCGCGGCGATCGCCCGCGGGGCGCTCTTCGCCTGCCAGTTTCACGCGGAGAAGAGCCAGGCGGCGGGGGCGCGCCTGCTCGCGGGCTTCCTCGGCGGAGGCGCCGGTGTTTAGAGCATTGATTTCGCGCAGAGACGCAGAGGCGTGCTCGCTCTGCGGCTCTGCGCCTCTGCGCGAAGCCAACTCGTTCTCGGAGGCGCGATGGAGCTGATCCCGGCGATCGATCTGCTGGGCGGGCGCGTCGTGCGCCTGCACCAGGGCGACTACGAGGCGGCGACCGCCTACGCCGACGATCCCGTCGCGCAGGCCCGCGCGTTCGCGGAGGCCGGGGCCACGCGCCTCCACGTCGTGGATCTCGAGGGCGCCCGCAGCGGCGAGGCGGCGCACGCGGAAGTGATCGCGAGGATCGTCGCCGAGGTCGGGATGGCCGTGCAGGTCGGCGGCGGGATCCGCACCCGCGAGGCGGCCGCGCGCTGGCTCGAGGCGGGCGCGGCGCGGGTGGTGCTCGGCAC
>JAEZBP010000445.1 GCA_023427125.1 Pseudomonadota bacterium
CGGAGGGCCGGCGAGCCCAGGCGCGAGACGCGCGGCGGATCGCGGCCCAGCACGCGACCGCGGCGCTGCTCGCGAGCGGCCGGCCCATCCGAGAGTCGATGTGCGATCTGCTCCGCGCGATCGGCGAGCACCTGGGGTGGCGCGTGGCGGCGCTCTGGGAGTGGCACGAGAGCGCGCAGACGCTCCGCTGCGTCGCGACCTGGGGTGAGGCGCCGGCGCTGATGTCGGAGGCGCGCGAGCTGGCGCTCAGCGCCGAGGTCGATCTCCCCGGTCGGGTCATCGAGACCGGCGGGCCCGTGTGGGTCGAGGACTACGCGCTCGATCCGACCCTCCCGAGGGCCGCCGCGGCGCGGCGCGACGGCCTGCGCGGCGCGTGCGCGGTGCCGATCAGGAGCGACGGCGCCCTCACCGCGGTGCTCGCGCTCTTCAGCGCGAGCCCGGAGAAGGAGGACCCCGGCACGCTCAGCGCGCTCGACACCCTCGCGTCGCAGATCGGCCAGGCGATGGGGCGCGAGCGAGCGCTCGAGGCGGTGCGCGAGAGCGAGGCGCGCAAGGCCGCGGTGCTCGAGACCGCGCTCGACGCGGTCATCACGATCGATCACAAGAGCCGCATCCTCGAGTTCAACCCGGCCGCCGAGCGGATCTTCGGCTACGCGAAGCACGAGGCGATCGGCAAGGACATGGCCGAGCTGCTCATCCCGAGCTCGCTGCGCGGCGCGCACCGCCGCGGGCTGGCTCGCTACCTGACGACCGGCGAGGGGCCGATGCTCGGCCGGCGCGTCGAGCTGCCGGCGCTGCGAAAGGACGGCTCGGAGTTCCCCGCCGAGATCGCGATCACGCGGGTGAGCACCTCGGGCGATCCCGTGTTCACCGGGTTCGTGCGCGACATGACCAAGAGCGTGGCGCTCATCGGCGCCCTGCAAGCCGCCGAGGCGCGCCAGCGCGTGCTCGCCGAGGTGGGCGCCGCGCTGGTCCAGTCGCTCGATCACGCCACGGCGCTGCCGCGGGTGGCCGTGCTGCTCGTCGCGGAGCTCTGCGACTGGTGCGCGATCCACCTGCTCGACGAGTCCGGGCAGCTCTCGCAGGTCGCGGCGGCCCATCGCGATCCGCAGAAGATCCCGCTCCTCGAGCAGCTCTGGCGCAGGCGCCCTCCCTCACCCGACTGCGAGGTGGGGCCGGCGCGCGTGACGAGGACCGGCAGCGCGCAGGTCATCACGCGGGTGAGCGACGCGGATCTCGCCCGCATCGCGCGTGACGAGGAGGAGCGACGCCTGCTCACCGAGCTCGGCTCCGGCTCCTACCTCGGCGTGCCGCTCTCGGCGCGCGGCGCGACGCTCGGCACGCTCAGCGTGGTGCGCGCGCCGGGACCGCGCAGCTTCGGTCCGGAGGATCGGGAGCTCACGGGCGAGATCGCGCGTCGCTGCGCCACCGCGATCGACAACGCCCTCCTCTACCGCGAGGCGCAGGAGTCGCTGCGCGCGCGCGACGACTTCCTCGTGCTCGCCGCGCACGAGCTCTCGACGCCGCTCACGCCGCTCCGGATGCGCGTGCAGGAGCTCTCGCGGGTGGTGGCGGAGCGGGGCCGCGACTGCCCCGCCGCCGCGCAGCTCGAGGAGGAGGTCCGGGCGATCGATCGTTCGTCGCGCCGCCTCGCCGAGCTCGTCGATCGCCTGCTCGACGTCTCCCGCGTGACGGTGGGCAAGCTCGCGCTCGAGCGCGAGCGCTTCGACGCGGTCGCGCTGGTCCGCCAGGTGGTCACGCAGCTCGCCGAGGAGCTCGAGCGAGCCGGATCGCGCGTCACCTTCAGCGTGCCGGATCACCCGGTGCCGGTCCTCTGGGATCGGCGCCGGATCCAGGTGGCGCTCCACAACCTGCTCTCGAACGCCCTGAAGTTCGGGCCCGGCCGGCCGATCGAGGTCTCGGTGCGCGAGCAGGACGAGGAGGTCCACATGGCGGTGAGCGATCAGGGGCCGGGGCTCACGCCGGAGGATCGCGGCCGGCTCTTCGAGCGCTTCGCGCGGGTGGCGCCGGTGCGACAATACGGCGGCTTCGGCCTGGGCCTCTGGATCGTGCGGCAGATCGCGGAGGAGCACGGCGGCCGGGTCGAGGTGTGGTCGGAGCCCGGCGAGGGCGCCCGCTTCGGCCTGACGCTGCCCCGCGAGTGACGGCGCAGGCTGCCGGATCCACGCCCGACGAGCGCCGGCCCCCGAGCCTCACTGGTGCGACCGGAACGAACATGTCGTAGAGTCGCGCCCGGAGGTACGAGGGATGCGGAGGATGACCGCGCTGGTGTTCGGGATCGCGTCCTGGGCGCTGCTCCTGTCGGTGGCTGGCGCACAGGCCGAGGTCCCCGAGGGCGACGAGGAGGCGCGCGCGCGCTTCGAGCTGGCGCAGCGGCTCTACCAGGACGGTGAGTTCGCGCGAGCGGCCGAGGAGTTCGAGCGCGCCTACGAGGCCGCGCCGCGCGCGGCGCTCCTCTTCAACGCGTACCTCGCGCACCGCGACGCGGGCCAGGACGCGCGCTCGGCCGAGGTCCTGCGGCGCTTCCTCGAGACCGGCGAGATCGAGGAGGAGCGCCGACGCAACCTCGAGGCCCGGCTCGCGGTGCGCGAGCGCGAGATCGCGGAGGCCGCCGAGCGAGAGACGCGGGACGCATCGAGCGAGCGCGCCGAGGAGCGCCCGGCGGAGGGCGGCGGAGGGCTCGGCCCCTTGCCGTGGGTCCTGGTCGGCAGCGGCGCGGCCGTGCTGGTGGCCAGCGTCGTCACCGGGGCCCTCTCCTTCGACGCGGCCGCGCGACTCGACGCGCTCTGCCCGAGCGTCCACGCGTGCACCGGCGACTGGCGGGCGGCGCAGAGCGAGGGCGAGGGGCTCGCGATCGCCACCGACGTCCTCTGGCCGGTGGGCTTGGCGCTCGCGGGGACCGGGCTCGTGCTCTGGATCGTCGAGGCCACCTCGAGCGGGTCGAGCGAGGAAGCGCCGCAGGCGTCGATCGGGTGTGACCACCACGGCTGCATGGCCGTCGTGACAGGGAGCTTGCCGTGACGAAGTGGGAGATGAAGCTCGTGCCCGTGATCGCGATCGCGATCGGGGCCAGCGGGTGCACGCTGGTGCACGGGTTCGGCGAGTTCAGCGACGAGGAGGCCGACGCGGGCCAGGCCGGCACCGACGCCGGGCGGCGGGACGCGCAGGTGCCGCCCGACGCCGAGACTCCGCTCGACAGCGGCCCGCGGCCCGACGGGGGGCCGGCCGATGGTGGGC
>JAEZBP010000504.1 GCA_023427125.1 Pseudomonadota bacterium
GGGCGACCATCACTCGAACCTCGGCGAGGACTGGGTGCCCCTCCTGCTCGAGGTGATCGAGGCGGCGCGCGCGGCGGCGGCCGGCACACCGGACGCGGGCTCGCCCGAGGAGCGCATGGCAGCGCGGTGGACGGCCAACCAGGCGGTCTACGAAGAGATCGAGCAGCGCATGATCGCGTGGCGCGACGCGGGCTACCCGACGCCCTCGGGGGTCGAGACCTTCTACGCCCCCGCGCCGACCGACGCGGAGCGCGCGAGCTCGGTGGCGACCACGATCTTCGGGCACTGGTTCCCGCGCTTCGTGCAGGGCGTGCTCTCCGACGAGGGGATCGATCAGTCGCTCTCGCCGGCGGTCACCGGCGACACCTACACCACGCAGACCATCCAGCTGCTCGTGCGCGGCCGGGGAGCGGGCAACCCGAGCGCGCTCGGCTCGTGGAACGCGGCGACGAACGAGTCGGTCTTCTTCGACGACGTGACGACGACCGAGGTCGAGAGCAGCCAGGAGATCGGCCTGCGCGCGGTGGACGCCGCGCTCGCGTACTTGCGGGGCGCGCCCACCGAGCCCGGCGTCGGCGGCTTCGGCACCGACGACATGGACCAGTGGCTCTGGGGCCTGCGTCACCAGGTGCGCTTCGAGTCGCTCCTCGCCGACTTCCTCGGCGACAACCCCGACCTCGGCTTCCTGCTCGACATGTTCTCGATCGGCACCGCGCGCCATCCGCTGGCGACCGACATCCCCGCCGGCGATCCTCGCGAGGGCCTGCGCTGGTTCCCGCGGCCCGGCGATCAGTTCGACGTGGACGCGGCCAACCCCGGCCTCAGCGGGACCCGATTCACCCACGGTTCGGGCCCGGTGTTCCGGCTCGTGATCGCGCTCGGCGCGAGCGGGGTGCGCGGGCAGAACATCATCCCGGGCGGTCAGAGCGGCAGTCCGAACCGAGCGGAGTTCGCCGATCAGGCGCGGCTCTGGCTGGCCAACGAGACGATCCCCCTCCGCTACCTGCCGGAGGAGGTCGCGCAGGGCGCGACGTCGCGCCAGCGCTTCGTGCCGTAGTTGGCCACGCGGGCAGGATTGTATTCCGAGCGTGGGTTGGCCAAGATGGGAGCCATGCCGCGCTTCATCGCTCGCTCGCTCCTTATCTTGTCTCTTTGGGTCGCCTCCGGTTGCAGCTGCAACGGCACGATCGGGGACGAGCTCGACGGCGCGGTCGCGCCCGACGGGCACGTGCAGACCGATGGAGACGTCGTCGTCCCGGGCTGTGAGCCGGGGCGCGATGACGACTTCGATGGGCTCGACAACGCGACCGAGTGCGCGCTCGGCACCGACCCGCAGAGCGCCGACACCGACGGCGATGGCCTGCGCGACGACCTCGAGCTGAGCTACCCGCGCATCTGCGTGGCGATCGATCCGGCGGCGCAGCGGCGGCCGCCGACGAGCTGCGAGACCGACAGCGGCTGCGAGGCCGGCGAGGCCTGCCGCGGGCTCGACCCGCTCTCGCCCGACTCGGACGGCGACGGCGTGCCGGATGGCTTCGAGGACTCGAACGGTGACGGCGTCATCGATCCCTCGCGCGGCGAGACCGATCCGCGGCTCGTGGACACCGACGGCGATGGCACGCCCGACGACATGGAGGGCGTCGCGGTCTGCCGGCCCGACGGACTGATCATGCCCGCCATCCACTCGGTCCCGGCGAGCGGCGTGCAGGTCGCGCTCGACAACGAGTGGGGCCCGCCCCGCCCGCTCCCGACCGCGAGCGGCGTCGGGATCGTCTTCGACGACGCGACGGCCGAGGTCGCCGGCCTCGCGCTCGAGCGCGCGGCGAGCGGCGACGTCTCGTCGGAGGCGAGCGCGCTCGAGGGGCTGATCGTCACGGCCCTCGGCGGCTCGCTGACGCCGGTGCTGGTCGGCCGAAGCTCGACGACGCACGACGGCTTCCCTGCGATCACGTCGTTCTACCGCTACGGAGCGACGGGGACGGCAGCGGCGCTGCGCGACACGGCGGGCGCGGCCCTCGCCGGCGGCGCACCGGCGGCCAGCGCCGAGAGCTGGCGCAGCGCGTCGGAGCTCTACGTCGAGGTCACGACGGTGCTGAGCACGATGACCAACCGGACCTCGCTGCTGATGGCCATCGCGCCGAGCGACGCGTTCGACGACCCGGCCCGCGAGACGGCGATCCGGGTGCGCGACCTGACGAACGCGACGGGCCTCGCGGCCAACGGGCGCACACTCGGCTTCAACTGCGAGATGTGGACGACCGAGAGCGACCCGCGCGCGGACTTCCTCTGGCTCGTCGACACCTCGGGCTCGATGAGCGACGACCAGGCGCGGCTCGGCAACGTGGCGGGGCGCTTCTTCGACACGCTGAACACCGCGGGCGTCGACTTCCGCGTCGGCATCTTCGAGGCGTCGCAGAGCTCGGTGAACTTCGAGGCCCTCCAGGCCGCGCAGGGCTGGCCGATGGGCTTCCAGTTCATCAACGGCACCGACCCGATGGGCGTGCGGGAGCTGCAGTGGCGCGTGACGTACAACGCCTACGAGTCGGGCGATCCCTACCGTCCCTTCGACCTCGGCTCGAGCTCCGAGGAGCCCGTCGCGGCCGGCGTGAGGGTGATCGAGGAGCTCGAGCGCTACGCCGCGATGGGCTCGACCGACCCGGAGCGTACGCTGCGCCCGGACGCGCAGGTCGTTGCCTTCTTCGTCACCGACGAGCCGGGCTCGAACGATGACGGACGCTTCTTCTCCAACGACACCGCCCGCTGGGGCAGCACGCCCGAGGCGCGCATCGCGGGCGCGACCGAGTTCTTCACCTCGCGCGACGTCCTCACCTTCGGGATGGTGCGCGACTACGGCAACACCTGCCCCGCCCAGCAGGACTTCCCGAAGTGCACGATCCTCGGCGGCGGCGGCGCGTTCATCCCGATCACGACGGCGACCGATGACGAGGTGCGCATCGCGATGGACCGCATCGTCGAGGCGGTCGCGGGCGCCGCCTCCCGCTACGTCTTCACCCAGGTGCCCATCAGCGCGACGATCCGCGCGTCGGTCGATGGCCGCGACGTGCCGCGCTCGCGCTCCGACGGCTTCGACTACGACGGCGCCGCGAACTCGATCGTCTTCCGCGGCACGACGTACCGGCCCTCGATCGGCTCGGAGGTGGTCGTCAGCTACCGCGTGTGGGGCTCGGCCGTCGAGTGATCTCGTCACGGCGTGGGGATCGCGACGTCGCCGCGCTCGGCCCAGGCGTGGCCGGTCGGGATCCACATGCCGGGGATCTCGAGCAGCTCGACGTGGCTCGCGCCGCGCAGCCATCGCACCTCGACCTCGAGCGGCGACGAGGCGCTCGTCGCCCACGGGGCCTCGCCCGGCGCCGCCGCGATCGCGCTCGAGGGGCGGAGCGACGCCGGCCCGATGTAGCCCTCGATGGGCAGCGGCTCGGGGCCCTCGCCCATCATTCCGAGCTCGGCGAGCCCGACCGTGGTCGGCGCCGACGTCACCGCGCGGTCCACGCGCTCGGCCTCCTCGGCGCTCGGCTCGCGCAGCGCCACGAGCGGGACCCACCCGCTCACGCGGGCGCCGTCCGAGAACTCCATGGCGACGCGCGCGTCCTCGCCTTGCCGATCGAGCATCCACAAGGGCACGAAGCCGCCCGGGTCACGCGGGCGCAGCTCGATCGAGGTGGGCGCGGCCCGCACCGGCCGCAGCACGAGCGGCAGCGCCGAAGCGACGCGCAGCTCGCCGCCGGGGATGCGGCGCGGCAACGAGACCGACGAGCGTGGCTCGTCGCGGGGGCCCACCTCATCGCAGTCGGCCTCGAGGGGGCCGGCCACGAGCTCGATCCCGCGCGGGTCGATCGGCGATCGCGCGCCGAGCGCGAGGTGCAGCGTCAGCCCGCGCGCGCTCCGCGCGAGGGCGACGATCGATGCCCCGCCGGTCGCGTGCACGGCGCCGGCCGCGAAGTCGGTCTCGGCGAGCAGCACGAGCCGCTGGTTGGCGACGGTGGCCTCGGCGTGGAAGCGGAGCGGGTGCTCGACGTGCGCCGAGAGCTGGCCATCGTCGCTCGGGACGAGCGCGAGCAGGCCGTCCGAGATCGCGACCGGGAAGGGATCGCGGCCGGGCGCTGCGACGCTCAGGTTGTCGGCGCGGGCGGCCTCGATGCGACACTCGGCCGTCCCGCTCGAGGAGAGCGCGCGAGGGCGGGCGCTCGGAGCCACCTCTGCGGGCGCGCTCGGCGGCCCGCCGCACCCCGCGACGACGATGATGGCGAGCAGCGCGGTGCGGAGGGCGTTCACGCCGAGACCAACCACGCCCGAGAACATAGCGCTCGAGAACATAGCGCCCGCGCCCCGAATGCGAGAACGGTGGTTCACGATCGATCCGTGAATCTCCACCACGCGAGCGTGCCGCTACGTGCCTGCATTTGAATTCTTCCCTCGCTCCTCGCGATCGTCCAGAGTGGCACGACCTTCGCGACGCGACGGCGGGCTGCCGGAGCCACCGACTTATAAGGAGCGAGGACCATGACGCGACAAACAGCTCTCAAGGCGTGCATCGCCGTTCTGATCGGCGCGGCCGCGCTCGGTACGATGGGATGCCGCCGCGGCGCGGGCATCGTCACCGACCGCCAGATGGCGCGCTACGAAGAGCAGCTCGTGCGCGTCGCCGCCCGCGACACCGGCTGCCACCACTCGCAGCTCTCGCCCTCGCGCCTCGCCGGGGACCCGGCGGTCTACACCGTCACGGGCTGCGCCCAGCCGGTGGAGTATTGGCTTCAGTGCAGCCGCCGCCGCTGCACCTGGCGCAACCTCCCCACCCTGAACGAGTCGGCGGCCGCCCAGCTCCAGTGCGCGCCGGCTTCCATCCAGCAGCAGCCCTCGCAGGCGCCGAACGTCCGCTACGCGAACGGCTGCGGACGGATGCAGCCCTACACCATCGCGTGCAACGGGCAGGCGTGCGGCTGGGCGCCGAACGGGCCTCCGCAGGGTGGGCC
>JAEZBP010000510.1 GCA_023427125.1 Pseudomonadota bacterium
CAGGAGCTCGGCGCGCGCCGCGCTCGCGCGATCGGCCGGCCCGGCGCGCAGGCGCACCCGCTCGAGCAGCGACCCGCCCCGAGGGCGCGCCCAGTCGGTCGACGCCAGCGCCTCGTCGCGATGGAGCGCGCGCGGCTGGCCGCCCGGATCGAGCGCTCCGTCGGCCGCGTACCTCCTCCCCCAGTCCCAGTAGCGATAGGTCACCCCGCGCCGGCGTGGCGCGACGCGCTGGGGCTCGACCAGCGTCACGCCGCCGCCGATGCAGTGCGGAGTGCCCGCCTCGATCACGAAGAAGTCGCCCGGCTCGACCGGCACGAACGGGAGCAGCGCCGAGGCGTCGCCGCCTCGATCGATCGCCTCCGCCATCGCCGCCGCGTCGACGCCCTCGTTCAAGCCGAGGTAGATCCCCGCGCGCTCCTCGCGTCGGACGACGTACCAGCACTCCGGCTTGCCCGACTCGTCCGCCTGCAGCCCCGGCGCCCCGTCGCGCGGGTGGATCTGCACCGAGAGGGGCTCCGCCGCGTCGAGCAGCTTCACGAGCAGCGCCGTCCCGCCGCGCTCCTCGCCGAGCCACGCCTCGGGCGCGCGCCGAATCCGCGCGGCGAGCGGCTCCCCGCCCGGATCGCAGCGGCTCGGGAACGAGGGCTCGACCGAGAGCTCCCACGCCTCCCCGACCGGCGCGCCGTCCCCGACCCAGCGCCGCTTCAGCGCCCGGATCCGCTGGCCACCCCACGGCGTCCGGCTCGGCGGCGTGAAGTTGTCGGCCGCGAGGAGCACCGGCTCGTCGTTTTCTTGGTCGTCGCTCATCCTACATGTAGGTTCGCGCTCGGAGGTGCCCTGTGAAGGCATTCGACGGAAGAGAGCGCCGTGTCCACAAGGTCTTCGTGACCCGCAACACCGAGTACCACATCCGCAAGGATCTCTGCGTCGCGGTGCGGGATCGCCGCAGCGGAGAGTGGCTGCGGGCGCACCTGGCGTTGAAGAACAAAGTGCACGGCGGGATCCGCTTCAGCCGCAGCGGCGGCATCCTCCCGAACCCCGGCGCGCCCAAGATCGGCGAGTCGCTCTTCTTCCACGCGGCGGGGCGCGACCTCGTGACGAGCCCGATCCTCAGCGTCGACCGGCCCGCCCGCGACGTCGTCAAGAGCTACCCGAGCTGAAGGCCCGAGCGGGGCGCTTCTCCGTTCCCGGAGCGGCCAGCCCGCTCCGCTCGGCGGGGCGCGGTAATGGGCGCGCCAGCAAGCACAGCGTGACTCGCGGCCCGCGCGGGAGTATATCCGTGCTCCCGTGTCGGACGCCGAACGCAAGACGATCCGCGTCGTGGGTGCCGTGATCGAGCGCGACGGACGCTACTTGATCACCCAGCGCCGCCCGAACGCCGTGCTCCCGCTCCTCTGGGAGTTCCCCGGAGGCCGGGTCGAGGAGGGCGAGCGCGACGACGACGCGCTCGAGCGCGAGCTCAAGGAGCGGCTCGGCGTCGACGCCGAGGTGAAGCAGCCGTGGATCTGCTTCCGCACCCACCCCTACGAGCACTACACGGTCGACCTCTACCTCTACGAGTGCGAGCTGGCGGACGATCACCTCGAGAAGCGCGCGGTGCACGACTTCCGGTGGGTCACCTCCGACGAGTTCGACGACTACCCGTTCACGCCGGTGGACGAAGCGTCGATGAACAAGCTCCTGGGCGAGTCGTGAGGGCGCTCGCGCTCCTCGTGGTCGCGCTGCCGCTGGCCGCGTGCGGCGCGGAGGAGCCCGGTGGGCGCATCCCCCTCGCCGCGCCGGCCGAGATCGAAGGAGCAGAGCGCCTCTTCGGCGCGGCGCCGGATCGCGCGAGGCCGCTCACCCCGCTCACGTCGATCCTCGCCGAGCCCGAGCGCTATCGCGATCAGGTCGTGCGCACCGAGGGTCAGATCGCGCAGGTCTGCCAGCGCATGGGCTGCTGGATCGAGCTGCGCGAGGGCGAGGAGGGCCCCGCGGTGCGCGTGCCGATGGCCGGTCACTCGTACTTCCTCCCGCGCGACGTCGTCGGCCACCGCGCGATGCTCGAGGGCCGCGTGGCGATGCGGGCGCTCTCGCAGGGCGAGCGCGAGCACCTCGAGTCCGAGGGCGCCACGGCGACCGCCTCCGCGCTCTCGATCGCCGCGACCGGCGTCGTCGTGCAGTGAGCCGGCAGTGAGCCGGCAGCCCATGGCTAAGGCTTAAAGGGTACGATGGCCGACTCACCCGACCGCTGCCCCACGTGTGGCACTCGAGTGCCCGACGGGGCTCCCCGCTGCCCCGGCTGCGGCCGGGTGTTCGGCGAGGCCAACCGCTGCGCGCACTGCCACGCGGTGGCGGCGGTCATCCGTCGCGGGAACATCACCGTGTGCGCGGCGTGCGGCAAGCCGCGGGCGGGCGCGACGGTGCTGGGGGGAGGCACGGCGCGCGCGATCATGCCCGCCTCCCTCGCGGGGCGGGACGCGAGCACGAAGGCGATGGTGCAGCGCGGAAAGGCGCGCGCCCAGCGGGTGGTCGGCGTCCTGATGCTCGCGATGGGCTTGCTCATGGCGGCGGCCGTCGCCGGGATCGTCTCCAGCGCGACCGGCCTCGCGCTCGCCGCGCTCGTCGCGGTCCTCGCGGTCTCGCTCGGCGGGCTCTCGATGCGCGCCGGAGCGAAGAACGCGGAGCGCGCGGACGACGCGGAGCGGCGCGCGCGAGAGACGGCGGTGCTCGAGCTGGCGTCGAAGCGGCGCGGGGCGCTGACGGCCACCGAGCTGGCCAAGGAGTTCGGGGTCGACGTCGAGGAGGCCGACGCGACCCTCACGCGGATGGTCGGCGACGGCTCGCGCGTCTCGGTGGACGTCGACGACGAGGGCGTCGTCCGCTACGTGTTCCGCGAGCTCGTCCCCGCGGCGTCGGTCGCGCGAGTGCGCGTCGAGGCCGACGAGCCCGAGGACGAGGGGCCCGCGGTCTCGGAGCGGCATGAGAAGGCCGCGCGCCAGGCCGAGCAAGAGTGAGATGGTGCGCGGGCTCCTCCTCCTCTGGATCTTGCTGATCGGGTGCGCCTCGGCGCCGCGCGCGCGCGTCGCCGCCGCCGTCGAGCGCGGCGATCTCGACGAGGCGCTCGCCGCCTACGAGCGCTTCCGCAGCTCGGAGGGCGCCGATCACGATCTGCTCGCGCGGATGGCCACGCTCCTCCTCGAGCGCGAGGCGCGCTCGGAGGACGCCCTGGTGCGCCGCGCCGCGATCCAGCAG
>JAEZBP010000525.1 GCA_023427125.1 Pseudomonadota bacterium
CCGCCGGACGTCCGGCCCTACCTGATGCGCGCGCCGATCACGACGGACGTGACGCGCATCGAGGCGGCCCTCGACGCCTCCCCCTCGTGGGGGAACTTCGACGATCCCGAGGCGGCGATCGAGGGCCTCTACCAGACCATCACGGGCGAGGGGTACGGCACGCCCTCGACGCCGGGATACATCCCCGCCTCGAGCGGCTGCGCGCGCGGCGGCACCGGAGGGGCCTGCTTCCGGCGCGAGGCGCTGCCGATCGTGATGCTCATCACCGACGCGCCGATGCACAACGGTCCGCCGGACGTGAGCCCGATCGCGAACTACGGCTTCACGCCGCCGCCGCATGGCTACGAGGAGACGGTGAGCCTCGTGCGGGCGCTCGGGGCGCTGGTCCTCGGGCTCGGGGCGAGCGATCCGTCGCGGCCCTCGCCGCACCCGCACCTGCGCGCGCTGGCGCGCGACACCGGCTCGCTCGACGGCGACGGCGAGCCGCTGACGTTCGACATCGGCGGCGGTGGCGGTGGGGTTGGCGCCGAGATCGTGGGAGCGGTGCAATTCGTCGCAAGCGAGGTCCCGCTCGAGGTGGACGCGCTCGCCGAGGACCTGCCCGGCGACAGCGTCGACGCGAGCCTGGTGCTGCGTGGCATGCGCGCACGATCGGCGGATCCGCCCGGGAACGTCGAGCGAATCGAGGGGGACACGTTCTTCGGCGTGATCCCCGGGACCGAGCTGACGTTCGAGGTGGTGGTCGACGCGAGCGGCCTGCCTCCGTCGAGCGAGCGCCGCGTCTTTCCAGCGCGTATCATCTTCCGCGCAGCCGGTCGGAGCCGCCTCGAGGTGACGGAGGTGGACATCGTCGTTCCGGGGGGCGACGGGGTCGGGTGCACGGAGGACTCGTGACACGCCCCACTCTCCTCGTCCTGTTCGCGCTCGCCGTCGGATGCGGCAGCAAGAGCGGCCTCACCGTACCCAATCCCGATCCGCAGGGCGACGCGGGCTCTTTCGACGCCGGGCTCGACGGCGGCATCGACGCGGGCAGCGACGGCGGGCCGATGCCCGACGAGTGCATCGACCTCCCCTACTTCGAGCCGCCACGCGAGCTCGCGATCTCGTTCCGCGCGCAGATCCTGAGCGCCGACGTCTTCTTCCTCGTCGACGTGACGGGCAGCATGGGCGAGGAGATCGAGCAGATCCGCGTTCAGCTCCGCGAGCGGATCATCCCCGGCCTCGCGGCGGCGATCCCGGACGTGCGCTTCGGCGTCGGTCACTTCGCCGACTTCCCCCTGCCCGACCTGAACTACGGCGAGAGCACCGACGAGCTCTTCAGGCTCCTCACGCGCTCCACGGGCAACCTCGGTCAGGTGCAGAGCGCCGTCGATCGCCTCCCGCTGCAGGGCGGCCGCGACGGGCCGGAGGCGCTCGTCGAGGCTCTCTTCCTCACCGCCACCGGCGAGGGCATGGGGCGCTTCGTGCAGCCCGCCTCCTGCCCGGCCGACACGGTCGGGTATCCGTGCTTCCGCGCGCAGGGCTCGCGCATCGTGCTCGCGTTCACCGACGCGCCGACGCACAACGGCCCCGGCGGCCACGACACCTACGCGGGCGTACGCCCCGAGCCGCACTCGTACGAGCAGACGGCGAACGCGCTCCGGATGATCGGTGCCAAGGTGCTGGGCCTCTACTCCGGCGGCCCGGGCGGGCAGGGCATGAACGACCTCGAGGCGCTCGCGCGCGACACCGGCGCGATCCGCGAGGACGGCACGCCGGTCGTGTTCGACATCGGCCGCGACGGCCGCCTGCTGAGCGAGTCGGTGGTCGAGGCCGTGCGCACGCTCGTCGAGGAGGTGCCCTTCGACGTCGACGTGCTCATCGAGGACGTCGGCGGCGATGCCTTCGACGCGACGGCCTTCGTCGAGGGCGTGATCGCCGATCGCGCCGAGCCGCCGAGCGGCGCGGTGAACCTCGGCGACCGCTTCGCCGACGTCCGCCCGGGCACGCGCGTCTTCTTCCGCATCCTGCTGCTCAACGAGCTGATCCCGCAGACCGACGAGCCGCAGAGCTTCCTGATGCGTGTCGTCCTGCGCGGCGACGGAGTCACGCGGCTCCAAGAGACGCTGCTGCAGGTCGTGGTCCCCGCCATCGGCGGCGGCGGCTGCGAGGCGCTGTAGCCCGCGTAGCTTTCGCGTCCCCACGGCCTTGACGCCGTGCGGGGCTGCGCCCATCTTCACCTCCGAACCGAACACGTTCAACAAGGAGGCGGAAATGGACTCGGTCGACCATCTCTCGATCGTCTACACGCTCTACGCGATCATCAGCGTGGGGCTCACCATCTGGCTCGCGAAGACCCTCGGAAAGAGCGGTCGGGCGTTCCTCGAGGACGTCTTCGCGGACAACCCGGCCCTCGCCGACGCGGTAAATCGGCTGCTCGTGGTGGGCTTCTACCTCGTGAACTTCGGCTACGCCTGCCTGCTCCTGACCGGTGGGTACGCTCCGGATCTCCGCAGCGCGATCGAGACGCTCGCGCAGAAGCTCGGCTGGCTGCTCCTCTCGCTGGCCTTCATGCACTTCATGAACATGTTCGTTTTCCACCGCATCCGCCGCCGTGCGCGCCGTGCCGCGGAGGCGCCGCCGCTCTACCCCCACGGCTGCGTCGCGCCGCCGCAGATGGTCTCGCACGCGCCGGTGCACGGGTGATCCGATGCTGCTCGTCCTCTACGACTCGGCGTGCCCCTTCTGTGCGCGGTGCCGCGCCTGGCTCGAGGCGCGCGAGCAGCTCGTCCCGCTCGTCTTCCTCTGCTGCCGGTCGGCCGAGGCGCAGCGGCGCTACGGACGGATCGAGGGGCTCGGCCGCGACCTCGTGGTCGTCGACGAGCACGGCCGCTACTGGGCCGGCGCCGCCGCGTTCGTGATCTGCTTCTGGGCGCTGGAGGCGTTTCGCTGGATCGGCAGCGCCTGCGCCTCCGAGCTGGTGTGGCCCTTCGCCCGCGCGCTCTTCGGCTGGGTGTCGGATCAGAGAGGGATGCTCTCGAGCGCGGTCGGTGTCCCGTGCACCGGCGAGCACTGTGGGCTACCACCGGCGGCGGCCCCCTATCGCTGAGGGCTCTCTCCGGAATGGCGCGAGACGCAGACACCACCCGACGGCGCATCCTGAGCGTGGCCCTGGCCCTCTTCCGCGAGAAGGGCTTCGCGGGCACCACCATGCGGAAGGTCGCGGAGGAGGCCGGGCTCTCGCTCGGCGCGGCCTACCATCACTTCGAGAGCAAGCAGGCGATCGTCGCCGCCTTCTACGAGCAGCAGCATCAAGCGCACGAGGAGGCGGCGCGTGCCGGCATGGTGCAGGCGAGCGAGCTGCGGGAGCGGGTGAGCATCGTCCTCCACACTGCGCTCGACGTGCGCGGGCTCGACCGCAAGCTCCTGCGCGAGCTCGCGCCGCTCGTCGTCGGCCCCGACGATAGCCTGAGCGCCTTCTCGTCGTCGACGGCGAAGCTGCGCGCGCACTCCATCCAACTCTACCGCGACGCGGTGGAGGTCCCGAGCGTGCCCGAGGATCTGCGTGAGCCGCTCGCGCTCGCGCTGTGGGCGCTGCAGATGGGCCTGCTCCTCTACTTCGCGAACGACGACTCACCGCGGCAGCGCAAGACCCGCGCGCTCCTCGACGGCTCGCTCGATCTCACGATGGGGATCGTGATCGCCCTCTCGCTCCCGCCCATGGCGCCGCTGCGCGGGCAGCTCGGCAAGCTCCTGCGCGACGCCGGGCTGTTGTAAGCAGAGCGTCAGGTCGAGCGGCAGGCTCGGCGCGCCTCGTCCGCGGCGTCGAGCACGCGGCGCGCGTGCACGAGGAAGCGCTCGCCAGCGGGGAGGAGGCGCATGCCGCGAGGGGTGCGCTCGAAGAGGCGCGCGCCGAGCTCGTCCTCGAGCTTCTGGAGCTGGCGGCTCAGCGGCGGCTGCGAGATGTGGAGGCGCACGGCGGCGCGCCCGACGTGGCCTTCCTCGGCCACCGCGACGAAGTACTCGAGCTGCGACAGGCTCATCTCGGCGACCATCCTCGGGCGCTCCACGCCCTGCGTCCAATACCCAAACGGTATTGGATTCCGCCCGCCCAACGCCACAGCCTCGCGTCCATGGGCTTCGAGCGCCTCGGACCACGGCAGATCGATCGGATGCGCGCGGCGGGACGCGTCGCCGCAGAGACCCTCGCCGCCGTCGGCGCCGCTCTTCAACCCGGGATGACGACGGGGGACATCGATCGGCTGGTGCGCGAGGACACGGCGCGGCGCGGTGCGAAGCCGAGCCAGCTCGGCTATCACGGCTTCCCGGCGGCCGTCTGCACGAGCCGCAACGACATCGTGTGCCACGGCGTCCCCCGGGAGACCGAGCGGCTCACCGCAGGTGACGTGATCGCGATCGACGTGACCTCCGAGCTCGAGGGATGGCACGGCGACAACTGCGCAACCTTCCTCATCGGCGACGCGAGCCCCGAGGCGAGGCACGTGGTCGAGGTCGCGCGCCGCTGCCGGGACGCGGGCATCGCGACCGTGCGTGACGGCGTCCGGCTCGGGGACGTCGGGGCGGTGATCGAGGAGCTCGCGCGACGCGAGGGCTGCGGCGTGGTGCGCGAGGTGGGAGGCCATGGCATCGGCCGCGCGATGCACCTGCCTCCGCACGTGGATCACTTCGGCCCGCCAGGCCGCGGAGCGCGCCTGCGCGCCGGCATGGCGATCACGATCGAGCCCATCCTCACGCTCGGAGAGCCCGGCGTGCTCATCGAGCCCGACGGCTGGACCATGCGTACCCGAGACGGCAGCCCGTCCGCTCAGTTCGAGCACACCCTCCTCGTCACCCGCGACGGCTGCGAGATCCTGACGCGGTGTTAGCTGGCGTGCGCATTCGCGCGCGGCCGAGCTTCGCGGCCCTTCCAACCAGCCAGCGGTTCACGTCCCCGATGTCCCATGAGCGGCGACCCGCTCCGTCGGCGCTCCGAGAGCTCCGGTCGAGGCGGACGACCGGAGCTCCGGCCCGGCGCGAGTCGGGCATGGGCGCGCTCCCCGGAAGGAGGGTAGAACCGGACGGTGATCGCGACCCTCGAGGGCGAGCGTATCCTTCTCCCTGGCATCGCCAGCGCGCACTCGCACGCGTTCCAGCGGGCGCTGCGAGCGCGCACCCAGCGAGCGCGCGGATCGTTCTGGAGCTGGCGCGGGCTCATGTACGAGCTCGCCGCCCGCATGACGCCGGAGGACGTCTACGATCTCTCGCGCTTCGCGTTCGTGGAGCTGGCGAGCGCGGGCGTGACCGCCGTCGGCGAGTTCCACTACGTGCACCATCAGCCGAGCGGCGCGCCTTACGACGATCGCAACGAGCTCGCGAGCGCGGTCACCCGCGCCGCGCTCGACGCGGGCTTGCGCATCACCCTGCTGCGCGTGCTCTACCAGCGCGCGGGGCTCGGCCGCGCGATCGAGGGCGCGCAGCGCCGCTTCGTCGACCCGAGCCTCGATCGCGCGCTGGCCGACGTCGACGCCTTGGCGGCTCGCTGGGCGGGCGAGCCGCGGGTGCAGATCGGCCTCGCGCCGCACAGCGTGCGGGCGGTGAGCCGCGAGTGGATCGCCGAGGCCGCGCGCTTCACCGAGGAGCGCGCGATGCCGATGCACATGCACGTGAGCGAGCAGCGCCGAGAGGTGCGCGAGTGCCTCGCCGAGCACGGCCGCCGCCCGGTGGCGCTCCTCGACGAGCTCGGCGCGCTCGGACCGCGCTTCACCGCCGTCCACGCCACCCACCTCGCGCCGCACGAGATCGGGCTGCTCGCGCGCGCGCCCTCCTTCGTGTGCCTGTGCCGCACCACCGAGCGGGATCTCGGCGACGGCCTCCCGGCGACCTCGCAGCTCGTCCGCCACGGGGTGCGACTCTCGCTCGGCGCCGACAGCCACGCGATCAGCGATCCCTTCGAGGAGGCGCGCGCGGTCGAGCTCGACGAGCGCACTCGCACCGAGACGCGCGGCGCGAGCGCCGAGGCGAGCGCGCTCCTCGCCGCGTCGACCTCCGAGGGCTACGCGTCGATCGCGCAGATCGATCCAGGTGACCGCGTGGTGCTCGACGCGACGAGCCCCGAGCTCGCCGGGGCCGACGAGGCGCAGCTCGACGAGGCCGTCGTCTTCGCCGCGAGCCCGCGCTCGGTGCGCGAGGTGTGGGTCGCCGGCGAGCGGATCGTCGAGCGAGGCACCCACGTTCGCTACGCCGAGGCGCGCGCCGGCTTCGAGGCGGCCCTCGAGCGCCTGCTCTGAGGCGCTCGGGCACGTCGCCCTTCGGAGCACCGCGAGTTGTGGTGCTCTGAGAGGGACCTACTGGGGGGGAATCATGGGGGCAGCCATCGAGGGGATCCCGGGCTGGGCGGCGCGAATCGAGTCGCAGCCTGCGCTGAGCGCCGACGTCGAGCTCGACCTGGCGCGGCGCGCCCGCGCCGGAGATCGCGAGGCGCGCGATCGCCTGCTCTCCGCCAACCTCCGCTACGCGCTGCGCTTCGCGAAGAGCCTCGCGCGCTACGGCGTCTCGGTCGCGGAGCTCACGAACGAGGGCGTCCTCGGCCTGATGGAGGCGGTCGAGCGCTTCGATCCCGAGCGCGGCGTGCGCTTCGCGACCTACGCGGCCGGCTGGATACGGGCGCTCGTGCTCGAGCGGCTGGTGCGCCAGAAGTCACCGATCGGGCACGCTGGCGGCGCGTTCCGCACGAAGTACTGGTTCGCGCTGCGCCGCGAGCGCGCCAAGCTGCTTCAGCGCGGCGTCTCGGGCGACGAGCTCACGCGCTCGATCGCGCACCGGCTCGGGGTGAGCGTCGCGACGGCTCGAGGCCTGCTCGGCGATCTCGACACGCGCGTCGCCTCGCCCGAGCCGCTCGCGTGCCCGCGCGCGGTCTCTCCGGAGCGAGCGGCGACCGACCGCGAGGTCTGCGCGAAGGTGCGGCAGCGGCTGCGCGAGGAGCTCGCGCGCTTCGACGAGCGCGAGCGCGCGCTCATCGCCCGGCGCTTCATGTCGGACGAGCCGGAGAGCCTAGCCGTGCTCGGCCGCGAGCACGGCGTGACCCGCGAGCGAATGAGGCAGCTCGAGCAGCGCGCGATCGAGAAGCTGCGCCGCGGCTTCAGCGAGCTCCGCGAGCTGGTCTGAGCGGCCGAGCGCAGCCTCACGGGACGAGCGTGATCGGCGCGCCGGTTCCGTCGGAGCCGGGGCTGCCGCTCGCGCCGGGGGAGAAG
>JAEZBP010000561.1 GCA_023427125.1 Pseudomonadota bacterium
CTCGCCGATCGGCGCGACGATCGGCGTCCCCTCCGGCAGCACCTCGAGCCAGCGCGGCGGGATCGCGTCCATCGCGAAGCCGACCACCACCGCGTCCACCTCGCGCGGATCGATCGACCACGCGGCGGGCTCGATCGCGTCGCCGCACACGGCCTCGACGTTCGGTCCGGTGAGGCTCCTCGCGCGCTCGCTGAGCGCCGGATCGAGCTCGACGCTCACCACCCGGCCGCTCGGGCCGACGAGCTCGCTCAGGATGGCCGCGCCGTAGCCGCTGCCGCCGCCGAGATCGAGCACGGTCGCGCCTTCTTCCACGCCGAGCACGCTGAACGCGCGCGCGTAGGCGTGCATCGCGCTGACGGTCGCTTCACCGCTCTCGTCGAGCGCGATCGCCTCGTCCCGCGCCGACTCGGCGAGCTGATCGATCGGCACGAAGCGCTCGCGCGGCACCCGCTCGATGACGTCGAGGATCGGCGTGTCCTCGCTCAGCCGCGCGCTCTTCGCGATCCGCGGGCGCCACGCCTTGCGGCGCGCGCGCGCCAGCTCGGCCAGCGCCTCGTCGCGCGAGGCGAGCGCCTCCGCCTTGGCGCCGAAGCCGAGGTAGCGCAGCCACGCGTAGTACCGAGCCCGGTAGTGGAGGCGCGTCGCGGGCTCGCTGAGCGCCACCTGCTCGCGGATCGCGCGCAGGAAGTACTCGCGCGCCTTGCCCTGGTAGACGAAGTTCCCCTCGATCTGCCGCAGGATCGGGCCGAGCAGCGCGTGCTGCATGCGCTCGCGGGTGTCCCAGTCGAGCTCGCGGCTCGGATCGATCCACTCCGACAGAAACTCCTGATCACCGTCCTGCCACCAGCCGGGCCGGTGGAACACGGTCCCGAAGCGCTCCTCCCACTGAGCGCGCTCGGCGTCGATCGGAGATCCCGGATAGAGCCGGAACGGATCCACCGACAGGAAGCCGGTCACGCCGCGCTTATCGAGGAAGAGCTCCTTCAGGTAGGCGGCGCTCCGCTCCATCGTGTCCGGCGTCTCGCCGGGGTGGCCGCAGATCACGTTCGCGCCCCAGGGCACGCCCCGCTCGCGCGCCCACGCCGAGACCTCGCGCATGCGGTCGAGGTAGGTGTCGAGCCGGCCGGCCTTGCGGATCGTCGCGAGCAGCGTGGGATCGCCCGACTCGAGGCCGAAGCCGAGGCCGCAGTTGGCGTCGGCGAACAAGCGCAGATCCTCGTCCTCGACGAGGTCCACCCGGATCAGGAGCCAGATCTTGTCGACCGGGATGTCCTCTCGCGCGAGCGCCTGAAGAAACTCGCGGCGCCAGCTCTTCTTCATCCCGAAGAGCGCGTCGGCCAGGTACAGCGTCCAGCCGCGCAGATCGAGGAACTCGTGGAGCGAGCGGATCTCTTGGACCGCGCGCTCGACCGAGAGGCTCCGCCAGCTCACCTCGCGCTTCGCCCGCTCCATGCAGAAGGCGCAGTCGAAGGGGCAGCCGCGCGAGACGTAGACCTGCGCCTGCGACGCGATGCGCCGCGCGATCGGGCGATAGCGGCTCAGGAACGACCAGTCGGAGGGAGGCAGCGAGTCGAGGTCATCGACCGAATCCGAGCCGAGGATCGTCGCGCGCAGGGGCGCGCCGCCCTCGACCGACTCGATCACCTTCACGAGCGCGTGCTCGCCCTCGCCGACCACGCAGACGTCGAAGGGCGAGCCCTCGCAGACGATCTCGGTCGGCCGCGCGCTCGCGTGGTAGCCGCCGGCGGCGATCACGGCGTCCGGCCAGCGCTCGCGCACCAGCTGGGCGAGCGCCTCGCACTTCAGGTAGTCGAACGACGAGTACACGCTGAACGCGATCACGTCGTAGCCGCGCCCGTCCTCGCCGCCGAAGATCGAGAGCACGTCGAGCCGCCCGAACATGAGCTGCTCGGCGGCGAGATCGCGGATCACGATCTCGGCGCCCGTCACCTCGCGCGCGTGGGTCGCCATCAGGACGAGCTGCGGCACGCCGAAGTTCCCGCTCGCCGGGCCCTCGCAGCCCGGCCAGACGAGCAGGACCCGCACGCTCATCGCACGAGGCTCGACGGAGCGATCAGCGCGGCGCGCTTGGCCTTGAGCTTCGCCGCGAACGCGTCGTCGACGTGCTGCGCGACGAAGGGATCGAGCCCGCGCGGATCGCCGAGGGTCGCCGCCGCCGCCGCCCCGCAGCCGCCGATGCACGTGGTGCGGAACGGACAGGGCGCGCAGAACTCGGGGGTGACGTCGCGGTAGTGCATCACCACGTCGGCCTCGACGAGCTCGGCGAACGAGCGCTCCTTCGCGTCGCCGATCACGTCCTCGTGGAGCGTGCAGTTGCGCAGCTCGCCCGTCGGGCCGAGCGCGAGCTCCTGCATCTCGGTGCCGATCGGGCAGCCGCCGAAGCGCACGTGCGGGTAGTCCGCGTGCTCCACCACGCACTGCGGCACCGGCATCGTCACCTGGATGTGCATGCCGTGCTCGCGCCCGCGGGCCTCCGCTTGCTCGAGCGCGATCATCAGCTCCGAGCGCGAGCAGAGGAGCTCCGCGACCTGCTCGGCGGCGTAGCCCGCCGGCGAGTAGCGGCTCAGCGCGATGTTCATCACGCCGAGCGAGCGCCAGAGATCGAGGATCGCGCCCACCTCCTTCGCGTTCTTGCGCGTGACCACGATGCAGCCCGACACCACCACCCCGTGCCGCTGGAGCGCGTCGATGCCGCGCAGGGTGGCGTCCCAGTGCCCCTCGCCGACGTGCTCCTCGTGCAGCGCGCGCTCGGCGCCGTTGAGCGTCACCTGCACGAAGTAGGGCCGATAGGGCGCGAGCCGCGCCGCGAGCGCGTCGGTGATCACCCCGCCGTTCGAGATCATCTTCGCGCGCTTGCCGTGCCGCGCGACCACGTCGAGCACCTCGAAGAGATCGCGCCGCGCGAAGGGCTCGCCGCCCGTGAGGGTGACGTGATCGAAGTCGACCTCGGTCAGCGCCCGATCCACGAGCCCGAGCAGCGCCTCGGAGGGCAGCGAGCCCACGCTCTTGCCCCCGTCGTCGCGCCAGCCGTTGTAGCAATAGCCACACTTCTGGTTGCAGTAGCTCGAGAGCTCGATCGCGAGCGAGTAGCGCCTCGGCCGTTCACCCATGCGCTCAGCGTCGCGCTCCGAGCGGAGCCGGTCAACCGAGCTGGCCGGCGCGCGCTATCGGTGTCGCCGTGATCGTCGCCGCGATCTATGCTCTCGTCGCGTGACCGCCGCGAAGAGAGCTGCCGTGGGCTATGAGCTGCACCGCCTCGAAGAGGCCCTCGTGGTCCGCTGGGTCGCGACGCCGACGCGGGCGATGGCCATCGCGCTCCGGGCCGAGCTCGAGTCCGCGCTCCGCGCCGCGAGGTCGCCCCTCGCGCTCTGGATCGTCATCGACCCCGATCTCTCGGACCTCCCGTCGCCCGACGCGCGCGCGGCGCTCCAGAGCAACGCCCGTGAGCTCTTCGACATGGCCGGCTCGGTGGAGCTCGTCCTCCTCGGAGAGGGCCTCCGCGCGTCGCTGCTGCGCACCTTCCTGCGCACGATGACGCTGGTTTCGCGGACCCGTGATCGCGTGCACGTCCACGACGACCTCGATCACGCCGTGCGCGGCCGCACGCTCGACCCAAAGCTGATCGACGCGCTTCGAGGCGATCGTTGACCCACGACGGCAGCCGTCCGCCTACCGGTCGCTGCGCTCGCTCCTCGATCCCGTCTCCCTCGGGCTCCCGCTTGACGCGGCACCTCCGCGCCGCCAGGTTCCCTCGTCTTTCCCATGGCCGAGCGCACGATCCACTTCATCTCCTTGGGCTGCCCGAAGAACCGCGTCGACACCGAGGTGATGCTCGGCGTGTCGGACGCCGCCGCCTATCGAGTGGTGGATCGCCCCGAGGACGCCGAGGTCATCGTCGTCAACACCTGCGGGTTCATCGGGCCGGCCAAGGAGGAGTCGATCGACACGATCCTCGAGATGGGCCAGCACAAGGAGGCCGGCTCCTGCCAGACCCTCGTCGTGGCGGGCTGCCTCTCCCAGCGCTACTCGGGCGAGCTCGCCGACGAGATGCCCGAGGTCGACCACTTCCTCGGCACGAGCGACATGCTCTCGCTCGGCAAGGTGCTCGAGCACCGGAGCGCCCCGCGCATGATGGTCGGCAACCCGGCCGACTACACGATCCGCGCGACCGATCCGCGGCGCCTCAGCCAAGCCCGCCACAGCGCGTACCTGAAGATCGCCGAGGGCTGCAACCGCAGCTGCGCCTTCTGCACGATCCCGTCGTTCCGCGGCAAGCAGCGGAGCCGCTCGATCGAAGACGTGGTCGAGGAGGCGAGGCGCCTGGTCGATCAGGGCACCGTCGAGCTGAACCTGATCAGCCAGGACACCATCGCGTACGGGCGCGAGCGCAAGGACGGAACCGACCTCGCCAAGCTCGCGGAGGCGGTCGCCGACGTGCCCGGCGTGCGCTGGGTGCGGCTCTTCTATCTCTACCCCGAGACCCTGAAGGACTCGCTGCTCACGCTCCTCGCCGAGCACCCGCGCGTCCTCCCTTACGTCGACATGCAGCTCCAGCACGCGAGCGACGCGATGCTGCGACGGATGAAGCGCGGGCACGGCGGCGCGCGGATGCGCGGGGTCGTCGAGCGGCTGCGCGAGCGCGTGCCCGACCTGGTCTTCCGGAGCGCGTTCATCGTCGGCCACCCCGGCGAGACCGACGCCGACTTCGACGAGCTGCTCGAGTTCGTGCGCTGGGCCGAGCTCGATCACGTCGGCGTGTTCCGCTACTCGCCCGAGGAGGGCACGCCGAGCGGCGCGATGGACGGCGTGGTCCCGGAGAAGGTCGCCGCCGCCCGCCACCGCAAGCTGATGAGCGTCCAGCGCCCGATCAGCCGCAAGAAGCTGAAGGCGATGATCGGCCGCGAGGTCGAGGTGCTGATCGAGGGCCCGAGCAGCGAGAGCGAGCTCCTGCTCGATGGCCGCTTCTGGGGTCAGGCGCCGGAGATCGACGGCAAGGTGATCCTCGCCAACGGCAGCGCGCGGCCCGGCGAGCTCCGCAAGGCGCTGGTCACCGCCGCCGCCGACTACGATCTGGTCGCCGATCTGTTCGAGGCCGACGGCACGCTCCCCGAGCCCCCGCCCGGCGCGCCCAAGCGCCGCGTGCGGCTGCCGACCGTCCAGCGGGCCTGAGCTCTATGACGGATAGCGCCAGACGCTATGATTCGTAGCGTCACGCCCCCCCGTTCTCGCCCTGCTTCTGCGATCGCCGTCCGCTCAGCGCTGGCACACCGGCTGCTGAGCGGGTCGCCAGGAGGCGACGACGATGGCGACCGAGAGCAGCGTGCTGGTGAACCTGAAGGATCTCTTCGAGCTGGAGGCCGAGCGGCTGGCCGACGAGGCGGTCCGCGCCGAGCGCGCGAAGGCGGCGGAGGCGGCGCGGATCGAGGCGGAGCGCCGGGC
>JAEZBP010000602.1 GCA_023427125.1 Pseudomonadota bacterium
GATCGGGCCGATCGAGCCGCTCTCGGAGGCCGACGTCGCCTCCTTCGTGCAGGTGCTCCTGCCCTCGCTCGCCGACGCGCCCGAGCCGCTGGTCGCCGCCCTCGCCCACCGCTCGCGCGGCAACCCGAGCGCGCTCCGCGAGCTGGTCTTCGCGCTGCTCGAGGCGGGCCTCTTCACGCGCGACGAGCTCGGCCTGGTCGCCGACGTGGCGCAGCTCGGGTCCGGGCACCTGCCGGTGACCATGGAGGACGCGGTGCGCGCGCGGCTCGCGCGGCTCGACGCGCTCGAGCACGCGACGGTCGCCCGCGCGAGCGTGATGGGCGAGGTCTTTCTGGATCGCTGCATCCTCGCCGAGATGCGCTCGGAGCGGCGCGCGCCCGGCGACGCGAAGGATCCGGCGACGCTCTGGCCCGACGACGAGGACGACGCCGCGCTCGAGGGCGCGCTCGCGAGGCTCGAGCAGAAGGGCTTCATCGAGCCGACCGACGGCGATCTGCCGGGCGTGCGCGAGTACCGCTTCCTCCACCCGGACACCCGCGAGCTCCTCTACCGCGAGCAGGACGAGGCGCTCCGCAACGAGCGGCACCGCGCGGTGGCCGAGTGGCTGTCGGTCGTCGCGGAGCTGCACCGCGCGGGCATGGCGGCGCTGGCGGCGCCGCACCTCGAGAAGGCGGGCATGAGCGCGCGGGCCGGGCGCGCGTACCTCGAGGCGGCGCACGACGAGCGCAACAAGGTGCACACCCAGAGCGCGCTGCGGAACGTCGAGAAGGCGCTCGAGCTGCTCGACCCGGGCGACATCGCCCGCCGCATCGACGCGCTCCACCTCCATGGGTCGCTGCTGACCACGATCGGGCGCTACGACGAGGCCCGGGCGGCCTTCACCGAGATGCTGCGGCTCGCGTGGCGGATCGGCGCGCGCAACAAGGGCGGCGCGGCGCTCAACCGGCTGGCGCGCGTCGCCCGCCAGCGCGGCGAGGACGAGCAGGCGGAGGTCCTGCTCGAGCGGGCGCTCGAGCTCTTCCGCGCGGCCGGTGATCTGCGGGGCGTCGCGAGCACGCTCGACGATCTCGCGCAGGTGGCGCGCCTGCGGGGCGAGCTCGATCGCGGGCTGGCCGCCGCCGGCGAGGCGCTCGAGATACGGCGCAACGCCGCCGACGTGCGGGGCGAGGCGGTGTCGCTGATGACCCTCGGCACGCTCGAGCTCGCGCGCGGCAAGCTCGAGGCGGCCGAGGAGCTCTTCTCGACGGCGCGCGAGATCCGCGAGTCGACCGGCGATCGCGCCGGCGTGATGCAGGTCTACAACGCGCTCGGCGTCGTCGCGTTCGAGCGCGGCGACCACGAGCGGGCGGCGGCCTGCTGGCGCGCGGCGCTCCAAGAGGCGCGCAAGATGGCAGACCGGCACACCCAGTCGTTCCTCCTCAACAACCTCGGCGAGGCGCTGACGACCTCGGGCCGGCTCGAGGACGCCGAGGCCCTCTTGCGCGAGGCGCGCGAGCTGGCCCACAGCCTGAAGAACCGCCGCGCGATGGCGGAGATCGAGCGCAACCTCGGGCTCGCCGCGCTCCGCAAGGGCGACTCGGAGGCCGAGCGCATCCTGATGCGCGCGCTCGCGCTGGCGGAGGAGTACGGCTCGCTCGAGGCGATCGCGCTCGCGCACCGCTCGATCGGGCAGCTGCGCGCGCAGACGCTCTTCGACGACAAGGGCGAGGTCTCGCGGCGCGCGGAGGAGAGCTTCCTCTCGAGCATCGACACCTTCCGCGAGATCGGGAACGAGAAGGAGGCGGCGCGCTCGCTCGCGCTCCTCGGCTATCACCTGATCGAGCGCGGCGACGTCGAGACGGCCAAGGAGCGGCTGCGGGAGGCGCGCGCGATCATGCGCCGCATCGGCGTCGCGCAGCTCGCGAAGGTCGAGGCCACCCTCGAGGAGCTCGGGTAAACGTCCGGTTCTCGCCTCTGCCAGGGAAAGCGGGAAGGCGGGAAGCAAAAGAGAATCTCGCGCAGAGCGCAGAGCAGATCGGTTGAAGCCCAAATGAAGCGGGCGATCGGTGGAGTGGCGGCGGTGATCGCGCTCGGGGTGGGCGCGCTGCTCGGCGCGCAGGCGGTGGCGACGGATCTGGCGACCGAGCGGGACCTGCAGCAGGTCGAGCACGTGACGAGCGGCGAGTGCCGGCGCTGTCACGCCGACCACTACGAGAGCTGGGCGCGCACGTTCCATCGGACGATGACCCAGGAGGCGTCGGAGGGCGCGGTCCTCGGCGACTTCGAGGGCGCGGCGCTCGCGTACGGAGGCGTCACCGCCACCATGGCGCGCGAGGACGAGGGCTTCGTGATGACCTTCGCGAGCGCCGATGGCGTCATCGGCCGCGCCTCGATCGAGCGCACCGTGGGGAGCCGGCGCGTCCAGCAGTACCTCGCGCGCGAGGGCGACGTGTACTACCGGCTGCCGCTCGCCTGGCACGTGGAAGAGCGGCGCTGGATGCACATGAACGGCGCGTTCCTCACCCCGGATCCGGCGCTGCTCGAGGGCGCCCGTCACGTCTCGCGCGAGGACTACCAGCGGCACGTGACCCGCTGGAACGACAACTGTATTTTCTGCCACAACGTCGGCCCCGATCCGGGGCTCGATCCGAGCGCCGAGCGGTGGACCTCGAGCGTCGCCGAGCTCGGCATCGCGTGCGGCGCGTGCCACGGGCCGGGCGAGGAGCACGTCCGCCGCAACGCCGATCCGATGCGGCGCTACGCGCTCCACCTCTCGGACGATCCGGATCCGACCATCGTCAGCCCGGGGCGGCTCTCGCCCGAGCGCAGCGCCGAGGTCTGCGGGCGCTGCCACGGCCAGCGGATCACCGGCGACATCGCGCGCTTCTTGGAAGACGGCGATCCCTTCGTGCCCGGCGAGCGCCTCGCCCACTACAGCCGGCCGCTCGCGCGGGACACGCCGCTCGGCGGCGACCGCGAGGCCTTCGCCGCCCGCTTCTGGAAGGACGGCACGCCGCGGCTGACCGCCTACGAGTACCAGGGCCTCTTGCAGTCGCCGTGCGCTCGAGGCGGGATGACCTGCACGAGCTGCCACGCGATGCACGAGGGCGATCCGCGCGGGCAGATCCGTCCCTCGGTGGAGGGCGACGCGATGTGCGCGGGCACCTGCCACACCGATCTGGCCGATCCAGCCGCAGCGCTCGCGCACGTGGCCCACGACGCGCCGGTCGCCTGCGTCGACTGCCACATGCCCCGGAT
>JAEZBP010000604.1 GCA_023427125.1 Pseudomonadota bacterium
GAGGAGCGGGCGACGCCGCGTCGGCGGTCTCGACGATCTCCACCATCCCGGCGTCGTCGCCGGGGAGGCCCGCGTCGGCGAGCGAGCCCGCGCACCCGGTCGAGCACCGGAGCTGGGGCGCGTCGCAGCCTGCGGTGAGGAGCAGCACCAGCGCGGCGAAGCGGGACATGTCGCTCGATGCAGCAATCCGGGTGCCATCGAGCGGGACCGCGCAGCGACGGTCCTGGGCGGAGCGCGGAGCGCGCCGCGCGCCGCGCGGGGAGGCTTCTGAGCCCCGCATCACGGGGAGGCTTGCCTCGCGCCGCGTTCTCGCTAGACTCGCGCCCTGTTTCTGCGGTGGCTGTAGCTCAGTTGGTAGAGCACTGGATTGTGGCTCCGGTTGTCGCGGGTTCGAATCCCGTCAGTCACCCTCCGCGCTTCCCCATCGGTCCGACGTGCGGGAAGCATTTGACAGATGCGACTGGTGCTGTATGAAGCGTCCCCTCCGGTGGGGATGCCCTCCCGGCGACCATGCGCCCGTAGCTCAGTTGGATAGAGCGTCGGACTTCGAATCCGCAGGTCGGGGGTTCGAATCCCTCCGGGCGCGAGCAGGCAAGATCACGGGTCATTAGCTCAACTGGTAGAGCAGTGGACTCTTAATCCATTGGCTGAAGGTTCGAGTCCTTCATGACCCACTCGGGTGAACCCGCGGGCTTCGGCTCCGCGGGTTCAGTCGTTTTCGGGGTCCCGACCGCTCTTCGCCGCTGCGAGGCGGCCGTTCGCGGAGAAAGAAAGTGATCGCTCACTTTCTTCTGCTAGCCTGGCGCCATGGTCCACGCTCCGCAGCAGGCCCGCGCGGTGGCGACGCGCGCGCGGCTGATCGACGCGGCTCGATCGCTGCTCGCGGAGGAGGGCATGCGCGGGACGACGACGGCCGCGGTGGCAGCCCGGGCGGAGGTCTCGCAGGGGGCGCTCTTCAAGCACTTCCCGACCAAGCTCGAGCTCCTGGCGGCGAGCGCCGAGGCGGTGCTGCGCTCGCTCGTCGACGAGTTCCCGGCCGGGCTGCCGGACCGGCCGCCGAGCGACCTCGACGGGCGGATGCGGGCCGGCGTCGCCGCGCTCTGGCGAGTGTTCCGCCTGCCCGCCATGCAGGGCGTGTTCGAGGTCTACCTCGCCGCCCGCACCGATCCCGACCTCGCGCGCGCGCTCGCGCCGCTGCTCACGGCACACCGCGAGAACATCCTCGCCGAGGCGCGCGCGCTCCTGCCCGAGCTCGCCTCGGAGCCCGGCCTCGCGAGCGCGGTCGACGCGGTCGTCTACGCGATGCAGGGCGTCGCGCTCGGCGTGTTCTCGCGCGACGAGCACCGCGAGCGCGAGCACCTGGCGTTCTTCGAGCGGCTCGCCGCGCGCGAGCTCCGAGAGGCGCTCGCCGCCAAGAGGAGGGGCTGAGCGATGTCGGCGCTCATCTACTACGCGATCCCCGCGTTCCTGCTCACCGTGATCGGCGAGTGGCTGTGGGCGCGCCGCGCGAAGCGCGAAGGCGCCGCGATCCGCGGCTACGAGACGAAGGACACCCTCGCGAGCCTGGCGATGGGCGTCGGCAACCTGGGCATCACCGCGGTCGTGAAGGCGGCGACGGTGGGGCTCTGGCTCTGGCTCTACGAGCACCGCGTGATCGATCTGCCGCTCGACGTGTGGTGGGCGCTGCCGCTGGTCGTGCTGGTCGACGACCTCAAGTACTACTGGTTTCACCGAGTGAGCCACGAGTCGCGCTTCTTCTGGGCGGCCCACGTGAACCACCACTCGAGCACCCACTACAACCTCTCGACCGCGCTGCGGCAGTCGTGGACGATGCCCTTCACCGGCATCCTCTTCGGCCTTCCGCTGCCCCTGCTCGGCTTCCACCCCTCGTTGATCCTCGTGGCCCACGCGATCTCGCTGCTCTACCAGTATGGGCTGCACGTCGAGTGGGCCGGCCGCCTCGGGCCGCTCGAGTGGATCTTCAACACGCCCTCGCACCACCGCGTCCACCACGGGCGCGACGCGAAGTACCTCGACCGCAACCACGGTGGCATCCTCATCGTGTGGGATCGCCTCTTCGGTACCTTCGAGCCCGAGCGCGAGACGCCGGACTACGGCCTGACGAAGAACATCGAGACCTTCCACCCGCTGAAGATCGCCTTCCACGAGTGGATCGCGATCGCGCGCGACCTGGCGCGGGCGCGCTCGCTGCGCGAGGCGCTCGGCGTCACCTTCGGCCCGCCCGGCTGGCAGGCCGACGGACGCGGCGAGACCTCGGCCGTCTTGCGCGCGCGCGCCGAGCACGCCGAGCCGTGACGAGGAACGCATGAGTGAGATCAAGCCGCTGCTCGAGCGCCTCGACCTCGAGCGGATCGATCGCGATCTCTTCCGCGGCCTGAGCCCGGAGGACGGGCGACCGCGGGTCTTCGGCGGCCAGGTCGCGGCGCAGGCGCTCGTCGCCGCGGTCCGCACCGTCGAAGACCGCCGGGTGCACTCGCTCCACGCGTACTTCCTGCGCCCCGGCGACCCGAAGACGCCGATCCTCTACGAGGTCGAGCGCATCCGGGACGGCAAGTCGTTCACCACCCGCCGCGTCGTCGCGATCCAGGAGGGCGAGGCCATCTTCAGCATGAGCGCCTCGTTCCAGAGGGACGAGGACGGCCCCTCGCACCAGCGCCCGATGCCGGAGGCCGCGCCGCCCGAGAGCGTGCCCTCGACCGACGAGCTCATCGCCGCGGCGGCGCGCGAGTCGAAAGACCCGATCTTCCACTTCCTCGAGCGCCTCGAGCGCCCGATCGTGGTGCACGATCTCGATCCCACCGATCCACGCCGGCCCGAGCGGCGCACCGGCGAGCACGTCGTGTGGTTTCGAGCGCGCGGCGAGCTGCCCGACGATCCGCTCCTCCACCAGTGCGTGCTCACCTACGCCTCGGATCTCACCCTGCTCGATGCGTCGCTGCGCCAGCACGCGCTCACCTGGTTCGATCCGAGCCTGCAGGTCGCGAGCCTCGACCACGCGATCTGGTTCCACCGACCGTTCCGAGCCGATCGATGGCTGCTCTACGTGACCGAGAGCCCGACCACCTCGGGCTCGCGCGGCCTCAACCTCGGCCGCGTGTACACCGAGGAGGGCACGCTGGTCGCGACGGTCGCCCAGGAGAACCTGATGCGCGTCGTCCCCCGCACCCCTGACGGTTAGGCGGCCAGGAAGCGCTCGAGCAGCTCGGCCGCGACCTCGATGAGATCGGTCTCGGTGACGAGGCCGACGAGCTTGTCGTCCTCGACCACCGGCAGGCAGCCGACGCCGATCTCGTGCATCGTCTTGAGCGCGTCGAGGGTGGTGGTCGCCGGGCTCACGGTCGTCAGCTCCGCGTGCATGATCTCGCGGATCGCGACCGGCGTGCCGCGCTCGTGCTCGCCGCGCGCGACCAGGCGGAGGAGATCGCGGTGGGTGACGAGGCCCACGAGCCGGCCCTCGCCGTCCTCGACCGGCACGTGCCGGACGTGCTCCCACTCCATCACCGCCGCGGCGAGGTCGACGAGATCGTCGGGCCGCACGGTGAAGAGGTCGGTGCTCATCAGCTCGCCGACGAAGCGCACTCCGCGGCCTCGGCCTCCCGCGCGCGCGGGCTGCGCCTCGAGGCTCGGCCACTCGTGCACGGGCCGACCCGCCTGCTGCCCCTCGAGCATCGCGGCGGTGATCTGCCGCTCGCGGACGCCGCCGGGCGAGTCGCCGAGCGCGCCGTAGGCGTCGAGGACCCAGCGCGCGCCGGTCCGTCCGCGCGCCACGCGCTCCGAGATCACGCCGAGGTAGCGATCGACGTCCGCGGGATCGATGCGCGACTGCGCGAGCCCCTCCGAGGCGAGCGGCAGGAGGCGCTCCGTGATCAGCTCGGCGGCGCCGAAGCTCTGACCGTCGAGCCAAGAGAGCCGCGCCTCGAGCCCATGCTGAGCGGCCGCGTAGAAGTTGTCTCTCGCCCGCTCGAGCGTGAGGCGCGCGCGCGGATCGCCGATCTCCGCGGTAACGCCGCTCATCAGCCCGAAGAAGAAGGCGGCGTTCGCGACCTCGTCGAGCACCGTCGGGCCCGAGGGCAGGGCGCGGTTCTCGATGCGCAGGTGCGCCACGCCGTCCTTGGTCCCATAGACCGCGCGGTTCCAGCGGTAGATGGTGCCGTTGTGCAGGCAGAGCGCGCCGAGCGACGGAGCGACGCCGCGCTCGATGGCCACCATCGGATCCTCGTCCGTCGACATCGAGAGCATCACGCGGAAGCGCGCGATCTGCTCGCGGAAGATCTCGAGCACCGAGCTCTCGACCCAGCGATCGCCGAAGGTCACCCGAGGCTTCAGCGCGCGCGCCGAGCGGACGGCGCTGCGGTCGTCGATCGCGCTCGAGAAGAGCGCGATCCGCGTCTCGTGCCAGAGCCGCTGGCCGAAGAGGAGCGGGGAGTTCACCGCGGCGGCGAGCACCGGTGCGGTGATGAGCTGCGCGACGTTGTAGAGCTTGGCGAACTCGCTGGGCGCGACCTGGAAGTGGAGCTGAAAGCTCGTGTTGCAGGCCTCGAGCATCACGTTGTCATGCTGGATGTCGAGCTCGTCCTCGCCGCGGATGGCGATCCGGAACGCGTCGCCGCCGCGCATCGTGAGCAGCACGTCGTTCAGCGCGCGGTAGCGCGGCAGCGGCGCCATGTTCGCGAGCGTCAGGTCGCCGCGCGAGAGGGTCGGGAGGATCCCGCACAAGAGCACGCGCGCGGAGGAGGCGCGGGCCGCGCGATCGGCGATGCCCACGAGCTCCTCGAGCTCCGCCTGCATCGCGGAAAGACAGGGGCCGGAGAAGAGGCGCGGCGAGGCGTTCGCCTCGAGGTTGAAACGACCGAGCTCGGTGGTGAGCCGCGCTTCGCCCGCGGCCGCGAGCACCTCCATCGCGACCGGGGCGGGCCCGTGCTCGTCGCCGACGAGGAACATCTCCTGCTCGGCGCCGATGCGCCGGGTGACCGTCTCGAAGAGGGTCTTCTGCTCGAGCATCCGCTCGAGCGCGCGCACGTCGCCGAGCAACGCCTTCATGAACGCGTGCGACTCAGCCTCGTCCTTGGGCTCTCCGGCCTGCTTGCCCATCGACCACCGGCGATGTGCACGTTCGATGCCGGTGCGCGCCCGCGCGTCAGGGATCCGGCGTGACCCAGAGGAAGTCCGCGATCGGCGGCTCGGCCGCGCGCGCCTCGCCGAGCTCGCTCTCTGCGATCGGGAGGACGATCGCATGGGGCGCCGCGCCGCGCCTCGCCGCCCGCGCCGGGATGCCGAGCCCCGACGCGACGTGCATCACGCCCGCGAGGACGACCAGCCTCGCGGGCGAGCGTAGGACGAACGCGGCCGCCGTCTCTGCCATCGTCTCGTCCCACACGACCTGCGCTGCGTAGAAGCGCTCGAGCATCGCGTCGGTCATCCCCGGGTGCTCGCGCAGCGCCTCCTCCACCATGCGCCGGTGCGGCGCGCTCTCGAGGTCGAGCTCGGCGGGCAGCATCGCGCGCTGCTCCGCGTCGAGCGCGTCGAGGCCGGCGCGCGCGATCTGTCGGGTGAGCTCGGAGGGGGCGTTGAGCGCGACGAGCGGCAGGCCGTGCTCCCGCGCGAGCGCGAAGATCGGCCGGTAGAGCGCGAAGTCGAACCCCCAGCGCTCGCTCCAGTCGATCCGCTCGAGCAGCGCGGCCTCGTCGAGGGCGCGAGCCGCGTAGGCGTCGAGCGCTTCTTGCTGCGGGCGCTGCACCATCTCGAGCCCGATCGCGACGGATGGATCGCGCGCGTGGAGCGCCTCCACGATCGCGCGCTGCGCCTCGTGATCGGCTTCGCGATCGTGGTGCTCGCCGACGTACACCACGCGGGCCTCGACGAGGTTATCGATGAGCTCGTCGAGCGTGAGGGTCGCGCCGCTCGAGACGGCGACGATGCGCGCTCGCGCCGCCGGTGGTGTGGTGAGGTGCGGCGCCGCGACCCGCGGTGTCGCGCAAGCGAGCGTGGCGAGCGCGAGCGCGAGGATGAGCGGTCGAGGCATCGAGCCACGGCATATCGCGATTCGGAGAGCGGCGCCGCTTGAGCGCCGCGAGGGTGGATCTAGCGAGCTTGAGAGTGCCCGAGACGCTCACCCAGAAGCTGATCCGCTCGCACCTGCTCGACGCGAAGGTGCCGTCGCCGGGTGAGCCGATCCGCGTCCGCGTCGATCAGACGCTGACGCAGGACGCGACGGGCACGCTCGTGATGCTCTCGCTCGAGTCGCTCGGGCTCGAGCGCAGCAAGGTCGAGATCGCCGCGCAGTACGTCGACCACAACCTCGTGCAGGCCGACTACAAGAACGCCGACGATCACCTCTTCCTCCACAGCGCGTGCAGGCGCTTCGGCCTCTGGTTCAGCCGGCCGGGCGGAGGCGTGAGCCACCCGGTGCACCAGCAGCGCTTCGGGCGCCCCGGCGCGCTGCTGCTCGGCTCGGACAGCCACACCTGCGCGGCGGGCGCGCTCGGCATGCTCGCGATCGGCACCGGCGGCCTCGACGTCGCGCTCGCGATCGCCGGCGAGCCCTACGGGCTTCGGATGCCGGCGGTGTGGGGCGTGGAGCTGAAGGGCGAGCTGCCCGCTTGGGTCAGCGCGAAGGACGTGATCCTCGAGATGCTGCGCCGTCACGGCGTGGGCGCGGGACGCGGCAGGGTGATCGAGTATCACGGCCCCGGCGTGGCGAGCCTGAGCGCGATGGACCGCCACGTCATCGCCAACATGGGGGCCGAGCTCGGCGCGACGAGCACCGTCTTTCCGAGCGACGACGAGACCCGCCGTTATCTCGCCGCGCAGGGTCGGGAGGCGGACTGGGAGGCGCTCTCCGCCGATGAGGGAGCGCGCTACGACGTGGAGGACGCGATCGATCTTGGCTCGCTCGAGCCCTTGATCGCCAAGCCCACGAGCCCGGGGAACGTGGTGCCGGTGCGGGAGGTGGCGGGCGCCGAGATCTATCAGGCGTACATCGGCTCCTCGGCCAACCCGGGCTTCCGCGACTTCGCGATCGCCGCGCTGATGGTGCGGGGCAAGCGCGTACCGGCGCACGTGAGCTTCGACATCGCGCCGACGTCGCGGCAGCTCCTCGATCAGCTCCTCGAGGCCGGCCTGCTCGCGCCGCTGATCGACGCGGGCGCGCGCCTCCATCAAGCGGGCTGCAACGGCTGCATCGGCATGGGGCAGGCGCCGGCGTCGGGGAAGAACAGCCTGCGCACGACGCCGCGCAACTTCCCCGGCCGCAGCGGGACGCCCGATGATCTCGTGTGGCTCTGCAGCCCCGAGACCGCCGTCGCTTCCGCGCTCCACGGCGTGATCACCGATCCGCGCGAGCTCGGCGACTACCCGCGCGTGCCCGCCGAGCCGCGCGTGCACCCGACCGAGGTCGAGCCGCCGCCGCCCGCCGCGACCGCGCGCACGGTGAAGCTCGTGAAGGGCCCGAACATCAAGCCCATCCCGGACCTCGCGCCGCTGCCGTCGAGGCTCGAGCTGACGGTGGCGCTCGTGGTCGGCGACGACATCAGCACCGACACGATCCTCCCGGCCGGCGCGCGGGTCCTGCCCTATCGCAGCAACGTCCCGCGGCTCGCCGAGCTCTGCTTCGCCGACCTCGACCCGAGCTACCCCGAGCGCGCCATGCGCATGAAGAGCGGCCACGCGATCGTCGGAGGCGTCAACTACGGCCAGGGATCGAGCCGCGAGCACGCCGCGCTCGCGCCGCGCCACCTGGGGCTGCGCGCGGTGATCGCGAAGAGCTTCGCGCGTATCCACCGCAGCAACCTGATCAATTACGGCGTGCTGCCGCTGGTGTTCGAGCCGGACGGCATCGAGCTCGAGGGGGGCGACGTGCTCGTCGCGGAGGATCTGTCGACGCTGGCGCAGAGGCGCCTCGCGCTCGAGGTACGAGGGAAGGGGAGGATCGAGACCGAGGCCGACCTCAGCGACGAGGAGGTCCAGGTGATCCGTGCGGGGGGACGCATCGCGTGGCTCAAAGGGGGGCGGAGCGCGCGCGGCGATGACGTGAACACGAGCGCCCGCCCGAGAAACGGGTGAAGCAATGAGACACCTCCGCTGGATCCTCGTCGCGATCGTCACCGCGAGCTGCGGCGGCGCGCAGATCACGAGCGACGCCGCCGAGGCGCGGGAGGCTGGCGCGACCGCCGCGTGGACCGACGCGCAGCTCGGCAAGCTCGAGCCGACTCTCCGCACGCGGGTCCGCAGCGGCGAGCGCGATCGCGTGGCCGTGCGGGTCTTCTTCCTCGAGCTGCCGACCGACGCGGAGCTCTCCGATCTCCTGCTCAATCGGATGGGCGATCAAGCGATCGGCGAGGTCGTCCCCGAGGTCCTGCAGCGCATCGCCGCCCGCGGCGACGTCGAGCGCATCGAGGCGCTCAGCGACATCGGCTACTGATTGAGTAGGTTCGCGAGGCCGTTCACCGCGAGGAGCGTCGGAGGCGGCGCGCGAGGACGAGCGCGAGCCCGAGCAG
>JAEZBP010000638.1 GCA_023427125.1 Pseudomonadota bacterium
CTCCTCCTCCTCCTCGCGGCGGGCCCGCGCGCGCTCGAGCGCGTAGGCGAAGCTCGTCGCGAGGGCGGTCGCGAGGACGACCTCGTCATCGGTGAAGGGCTCGCCGAGCCGCCGCTGCAGGACGAGCACCGCCTCGGCCCGCCGGCCGACCAGGATCGGCAGCGCGAGGAAGATGGGGAACTGCTCCTCGCCGAGGCCGGGGACCGCCTTGAAGTGCACGTCCTCCGGCGCGCGGTGCAGGGTGACGGGGCGCATGCACTCGGCGGCGAAGCCGGTGATGCCCTCGCCGACCGCGAGGCGGACCTGATCGATCGCGATGCCGGGGAAGCCGACGTTGGCGCGCATCACCAGCGTGTCGTCTTCGCGCACGTAGAGGCTGGCGACCTGCGCGGCGATGATCGCGGCGACCTCGGCGCAGAGCACGCCGAGCACCTCCGGCAGCGGGCGCGGCCGCGCGGCCTCGTCGATCAGATCCAGGATGCGATCGATGCGCGGATCGTCGCGCTCATGGACCCGCACATCCGCGGGCCTGTCGTCGGCGGCCATCTGCCGCGGAGTATAGATTGGCGAGCGCGGATTGGCTGGCGCGCGCAGCCGACTTCGGAGGCCGTCGCGACATCGTCGCGCAGAACGCCGAGCGGAGCGGTACGCCGCTCACCGGCCCCGAAGGCGCCGACTGGATCGCTCGGCCGCGCGTCGCGCCAGCTAATGGAGCGTCAAGACCTCGTGGAGATCGTCGCGGTGGATCAGCATGCCGGGGAGGCCCACCTGGCGCGGGAGGCTCGCGCGATCGATCGGGCGATCGAAGCCCGCCCCGCCGTACGCGTCGAGCTCGTGCACGCCGTCCTCGTGCACCTCGAAGAGCAGCAGGCTCCGCTGGGAGCGCTGCTGGGTCCCGATCAGCGGCCGGGCGCCTCCGCCGAGGCACGCGGTCGAGACGAGGCGGAGCGCGCCGCGCCGTCCGGGGTAGTACGCGTGGTGATGCCCCGAGAGGAAGAGCGAGACCCCGTGGCGGACGAGCACGTCCTCGAGCGCGGGATCGCCGAGGTGATCGCTCCTGCGCCCCTCCGCGAAGGGATAGAGCGGCACGTGGCCGAAGACGATCTTCACCGGGTGCTCCCGGCCGCGCGCGAGCTCGCGATCGAGCCAGGCCATCTGCGCGTCGTCGAGCGGCCCGACCGTCGTCGCGTCGAGCGCGATGAAGAGCGCGGGCCCGGCGACGAAGCTGTAGCGGAGCGGGAAGTGTGTCTCGTCCTGGAACGCGAGCTCGGGCCGCCGCGCGAGCCACTGCTCCACGTAGACCGCGCGCTCGTGCGCGAACGAGGGATAGGCGGAGCCGTCGTGGTTGCCGGCGCTCACCGCGAAGGGGATGTCCGCCCGCGCGAGCTCGTCGCTGACCGCGCGGTGGAAGCCCTCCCACATCCCCGCGTAGTCGAGCCCCGCGCGCTGCCCGGCCACCATGTCGCCGGTGGAGAGCACGAGATCGGGCGAGAGCGCGCGGATGCGCTCGACCGCCCCATGCACCGCGTCGCCGTAGCTGCGCGAGCCGTAGCTCCCGTTCAGATCGCTGACGACCGCCACCCGCAGCGGAGTGCTCGTGGGCGGCGCCGGCTCGCTCTCCCGCACCTCGCGCGTCGTCGCGACGCTGATCTCGCGCGGCAGCTCGCTCCCGCAGCCGAGGGCGCACGCCAGGGCAACGAGCAGCGTCCACCGGATCACGCGACCACCATATCCCCCCTCTTCGGACCCGGCCAATGTGCGGCCGTCGTGATAGTCGTCCACCACGCCGTCATGATCACGAACGCCTCACGCTCCGACGCAGCCATGACGGGACGACCCCTCGGAGCCCTCCATGCGTGAGCTGCACGACCTCTTGGAGGAGCTCGACGCGGTGGTGGCAGGACGCGCGCACCACGCGCTCGGCGAGTGGCTCCATCGCCACCTCTGCTTCGAGCACGCCTCTGCGATCCTCGACCGTGCCCCCGGCGTGCTCGACGAGATCGCGCGTCGCCGCGCGACGCCGGTCTGCGAGTTCGTTTGGGTGAACGCGGGTTGCTACAGGGGGATCCGCTCGACGCCCACCGACGACGACGAGCGGCGCCGCCAGTGGGCGGCGCGCCATCGAGCCCAGCTGCAGGCCACGCTGCTCGCGGGCGCGCGGCCTCCGTCGGGCTGGACGCCCGGCACGCTCGAGCCATGCCTCGGCTCTTCCGCGGCGTGGGATCGTCTGTGGGCCTGCTCGGAGGTCTTGCGGCGCGAGCTCGACGACGAGCCGCATCGCGAGCGCGTCCTCGAGCTGCTCGGTGACCCGGACGATCACGTGCGCGCGTGGGCGTGGCTCTGCGCCGTCCGCTGGGCCGAGGCCTGCCCCGACCGCGTTCGCGACCCCGTCCACCGCGCGATGGAACGTGAAGCGCTGGTCCTGCGGCCGCGCGCCGTCTGGGCGGCGTGGCTCACGGGGAGCGACCGCGACCTCGCCGCGTTGCTGTCTCCGTGCCTCGACGCGCCCGAAGCGGCGATGGACGCGCTTCGGCTCGCCGAGTGGCTCGGCGCCGCGGGCCGCTCCCTGGCGCCGAAGATCGAGGCGCTCACCCACGCTGACGATGAAGGTCTCTCGCTGGCGGCCATCCGCGCGCTGGGCGCGACCTCCGCCGATCGATGGCCGCGCCTGCTCGCGCTCGCGGGCGTGCGCGAGCAGTACGTACCGCGCCGCGGAGCGCGGGACGGCGAGTCGGTCCTGTCGCCCAGCGCGCGAGCGAGCGCTGCGATCTGGGCGCTCAGGGAGGCCGCCGACCGCCTCGGCGACGACGCGGTCGCGGCCATCCTCCCGCTGGCCGGCGACCCGCAGCTC
>JAEZBP010000641.1 GCA_023427125.1 Pseudomonadota bacterium
CGACGTACTGCGAGATGGGGATCGACGTGCGCAGCTACGCCCAGCGAAACGAGAGCTTCACCCGGGCGGCCTGCGTGGGCTGCGGCGCCTGCGCCCCCGTCTGCCCCCGCGGCGTGCTCAAGCTCGAGAACAAGAGCGCCGCGAACAAGCGGCGCCTCCCGATGGTCGAGGTCTGAACGATGTCTCTCGAGAGCCTCTTCTCGCTCGCGACCCTGGGCGCGGGCCTCCTGGTCGTGATCGGCGCCGCGCTCGCGCGAGGGCGGCTCTTCGCGATCTTCGTGGGCGTCCTGCTCACGATCCAGGGGCTCATCTCCGTCGCGCTCTTCGATTACTTCGAGCCGATCTGGCCGATCTACGCGTACCTGCAGGCCACGGTGGACCTGCACTTCCTCTCGCTGGCCCGCGCGCGGATGCGCCCGCTCTGGTGGCGCGCGACGGTGAGCGTCCCGGGCCTCTTCTTCGCCGCCGGCACGATGCTCGCGCTGCCGTGGGCGGTCGTCGATGCGTTCGGCGTGACGCCGCACTTCGCGTGGCTCGCGTTCGTGGTCGCAGCCTGGGGCGTCGTGCAGTCGATCTGGACCCGCGAGGAGGAGATCGATCTCGCGCTCGACGAGGCGACGATCGAGCGAGTGCGCCGCCACCCGCGCGGCAAGGCCGGCGACAAGCGCCCGCTGCGCATCGTGCAGATCACCGATCCGCACCTCGGGCCGCTGATGAGCGTCGCGCGCCTGCGCCGCATCTGCGAGCGCGCGGTGGCCCGCGAGCCCGATCTCATCCTGCTCACCGGGGACTTCCTCACGATGGAGTCGCAGGCGGCGGCCTCGATCCTCGAGGACTCCCTCGCCCCGCTCGCCGCGCTGGAGGGCAAGGTCTTCGCCTGCCTGGGCAACCACGATCACGAGGCGCCGCTGCTCGTGCGGAGCGCGCTCGCGTCGGCGAAGGTGCGCCTCCTGGTCGACGAGGAGGCGGTGGTCGAGACGCCCTTCGGCCCCGTGCAGCTGATCGGGGCCGACTTCAAATTCCGCGGGCGCAAGGCGCACCTCGAGGCGCTCTCTCGAGCCTACCCGCGCCGGCCGGGGCACCTCCGCGTGGTCATGCTCCACGACCCGGGCGCGTTCCGGCACTTGCCCGCGGATCACGGCGACCTCGTCCTCAGCGGGCACACCCACGGCGGTCAGCTGGGGCTCTTGACGCTCGGTCTCCCCTGGACGTTCGTCTCGGTCTTCACGCCGATCCCCGATCACGGCTTCTGGGCGCGCGGCAAGGACCGGCTCTACGTGCACCGCGGCACCGGCGTGTACGGCTTCCCGCTGCGGGTCGGTGTGCCCGCCGAGGAGAGCCTCCTGCGCGTGCACGTGCAGCGCGAGGTCCCGTGACGGAGCCGAGGCGGCCTCGGCGGCGCCTGTGGATCGCGATCGCGATCGCCATGCCCGTCGCCGCGATGGTCGCGTGGAACGTCGCCGGCCGTCTCCATCGCGAGGCACCCCATACATCTCGGTATCTCGAGCAGCGCGATCTGCCGCCGCTGCCCGACCCGGCCGACAACGGGTGGCCGCGGATCATCGAGAGCCCGCCCTCGCACTTCGAGCCGGAGCCGCCCACGCGAGAGCTCCTCGCGCCGGGAGAGGGGCCGCCGTCCCTCGAGCGGCTCGAGGCCGCCCGGGAGGATCTCGAGGCCTGGTCGATCCCGGCCGAGGGCGAAGAGGCGATCGATCAGGCTCTCGCCCGACCTCGCTTCGTGCCCGCGTGCCCGCTCCGGCTCGAGGAGGCGTGTCCGGTCATGCCGTGGCTCCACGCACATCGCGCGGCGGCGGCGCTCGCGCTGCGCGACGCGACGCTCGGGTGGGACGAGGAGGCGTTGACGCGCACCGCGGCGCTGCTCCGGGCCGATCGCGACGCCCTCCTGCACTCCCGCAGCCTGATCGAGGCCATGGTCGCCGTCACGAATGCGGCCGAGGCGATCGAGCTCGTGGCGATGCTCGGCGCCGTGCTCGGCGCCCGGGAGGAGGCCGCCGCGACGCCCGACTTGCTCGCCGCGCTCGATGCAGTCGAGATCGCGCTCGGCGAGCTCGAGCCGGGCGGCTGGTCACTCGAGCGCGCGTTGATCGGCGAGGCGATCCGCATCCAGTCGGCGCTCGCCGCGCTCGGCTCCACCGAAGGGAGCGAGGCCGTGGATCGAGGGCGGATCGCGCGGCTCCTCGACGAGCACTTCGCGGCCCTCCTGGCCTACGCCCAGAACCCCGAGCTCGACCCGCCCCCGCCCCCGAGCGCCGGCTGGCTGTGGCGCGCCCTCGATCCGGCGGGGGCCACCGCGCTCGAGGTGCTCGTCCCCGACCTCGCGCCGCACGTCGAGCGCTTCGATGAGAGCGCGACCGCCGCCGAGGATCGCGTCGCGGCCGCCCGCGTCACGATCGCCGCCGCGAGGGCGCGCATGGAGCTCGCGCCGACCGCGGAGTGATCGACGCCCGCACACCCGCCGCGGCTACTCGTAGAGCAGGTGCTCGCGGCGGCGCTCGGCGAACGCGCTCAGCGCCGGCTGCGCCATCCTCATGAGCTCGTCGAGCGCCGCGCCGTCGAGGAGCGCGCGGTGGAGCGCGCGATCGCCGAGGAGCGGCAGCATCGCGTCCGCGTTCCACTCGTCCGGGTGGACGCGGATCAAGGCGCGCGCGATCGCGAGGGCGGCGCGCACCGGCTCGAGCTCGGCGGGATCGACCAGCGTGAAGCGCAAGCCCCGGCACGCGACCCGGCGGTGCCGCGCGCTCGTCGGAGTGAAGCGGGCCGGCGTGATCTCGACGCCAGCGATCGTGCCGAGCTCTCGCAGCACGGCGTCCGGGTCCATCCACGGCGCGCCGATCAGCTCGAAGGGCGCGTCGGTCCCGCGGCCCACCGAGACGTTGGTCCCCTCGAGCAGGCCGAGCGCCGGATAGAGCCGCACCTCGTCGCACGTGCGCAGGTTCGGCGAGGGCGGCACCCAGCGCAGGCCGGTGTCCTCGAAGCGCATCCCGCGCGTCCAGCCCTCGAGCGGCACGATCGTGAGCGAGGCGCCGATGGTACGCTCCGCGTCCAAGAGCCGCGCGAGCTCGCCGAACGTCATGCCGTGCACGGTCGGCAGCGGGTGGTGGTTCACGAACGAGGTGAGCGAGGGGTCGCACACGATCCCGCGGGGCTCGCCGCCTCCCAGCGGATCCGGCCGATCGAGCACGACCACCCGCATCCCGCGGGCGTGCGCCGCCTCCATCGCGCGCCGCATCGTCGAGGCGTAGGTGTAGAAGCGCACGCCGACGTCGACGAGATCGACGACCAGCGTGTCGGCGCCCTCGAGCGCGGCGTCGCTCGGCTCGCGGTTCGGACCGAAGAGGCTGTGCACGGGGATCCCCGTGCGCTCGTCGCGCGCGTCGGCGACGTGTCCCTCGCGGCGGCCCGACATCCCGTGCTCGGGGCTCAGCGCGCGGACGAGCGTGACACCGGGCGCGGCCGCGAGCCGATCGATCGTGCGCGCGCCGTCCCGCGCGCGAGCGGCGTCGTGGGTCAGCAGGACTACGCGCGCGCCGGCGAGCGCGGCGTAGCCGTCACGCTCGAGCACGTCGATGCCGGTGAGCACGCGCGCCTCCGACGGC
>JAEZBP010000650.1 GCA_023427125.1 Pseudomonadota bacterium
GACCTTCAAGGTCGACGGCGATGGCGATCCCGATGTGCGCGCGGAGCTGTACCAAGCGCTCGTCGCCGAGCGGCGCGGGTTCTTGGGGGACCACGCCGAGGCGCTCGACGGCTGGCGGGCCGGCGACAAGAGCGTGTCGTTCCCGGCGGGCACGTATCTGATGCGCAGGCTGCACCGCGCGAACGTGGCCCCTGCGTATCCCGGCGCGATCCTCTGCGCGCCCGACCCGGTGGGCGAGATCGCGCGGCCGAACATGGACGCGGTGAGCGCGTTCGTTCGCGAGACGCACGCCGAGCACACCGCCGCGCTGAGCGACATCACCGACGGCGCGACGCCGGCGGCGAGCCCGGCCGCCGAGCCCGAGGAGAGCGCGTGCTCTGCCGGCGCCGTCGAGAGCACTGCCGAGAACGCCGTCGAGGAAGCCAGCGCGGACGAGGACGAGACCGACGACTCGGCTGCGCGGGGGACGCGAACAGCCCCGACTCGCCCGCCGCCGGAGGCGACGCACTTGATCTCGCCAGCCCGCACCGCCGACACCGAGCACCCGTCCCGCTTGGTCACCCTGCGCAACCGTCGCGACCGCGACCCCCCATAGCTCCGCTCAGACGCGCGCACGTCGCGCTCGCGCGGCTCGGCACCAGCCCGGGCCGCGCGTCGGTCCGTCCGTCGCTCGCCCCCGAGGACACGCGCGTCCGTCTGCGGCGGACCGGACCGTTAGATCTGGATCTCAACGCCCGCTCGAGCGGTCGTCCAGCTCCAGGCGGGTGCCCCGGTCCTCGCTGCGCGCCGCCGGCGCGCCTCCCGCCGCTCCGCGGCTGGCCGTACCTCGGACAGATCCATCGAACATGGACGTGGTGAGCGCGTTCGTCCGCGACGCGCATGACGAGCACACCGCCGCGCTGACCGAGATCACCGACGCCGCGGCGCCCGAGGAGAAGGCGAGCTCCGCGGATGTCGCCCAGAGTGCTGGCGAGGATGGCTGCGCCGATCACGCCGACGCCGAGGTCGCGTCCGCGCGCGGACCCCGAACGGCCCTGACTCGACCGCCGCCGGAGGCGACGCCTCTGACTTCGCCAACCCGCACCGCAGACACCGCGCACCCCTCGCGCTTGGTCACCCTGCGCAACCGACGCGACCGCGATACGCCATAGCTCGGCTCAGACGCGCGCAAGTCGCGCACGCGCGGCTCGGCAACAGCCCGGGCCGCGCGTCGGTCCGTCCGTCGCTCGTGCTCGAGGGCAGGCACGTCCGTCTGCGCTGAAGCCGGCCGCCATCTCTGGATCTCGACCGACCGTAAGCGCCTGCCGACGCTCGGTCTCGCCGGCCGGAACCCTCGGCGCGTGCCCTGGGCGCCTGTCCCGCCGCTTCGCGGCTGGCCGTACCTCGGACAGATCCATCTCTCGGCGCGGCTCCCGCCGCTCCGCGGCTGGCCGTACCTCGGACAGATCCATCGTCCGCTGCGCGCCGCCGGCGCGGCTCCCGCCGCTCCGCGGCTGGCCGTACCTCGGACAGATCTCCGACGACGGTCCATCATTTGGCGTGTGACCACCACTCGACAGTATCAGCCTGATCCGCGTGTACGACAGGCAAGGCATCCAGATCCGGCGCACTGAACTCCGCCACCACCGGATCACTCTCGATCCAGGCGGCAAACCCAGACTGTTTCCAACTGGGAGAAGGCGCTCTGCCGCTGCTAACGAATAGCCATGCGACATATCTATCGACAGCTTCCGCTCCGGCCTGCAGCGCTTCTTCTTCGTCGCTCGCAATGATCCAGAGCGCGCCCGAGGACTCGTCGTCCCACTCACACGACTCATTCTGAATCCATTGCTCCGGCGTGCAGTATCCGAAACGGTACAAAAATCGTCTCATGCGTTACCTGGGAAGTCGCGGAGGCGTAGGGGTACCAGTTGGCCCAATAGGTGGTGATTGTCCAGCACCACGAATCCGCACTGCCTCGCCCCATGTTCGCGCAGTATCGCCCGCGCGGTTCCAGCCACGGTCGAGCATTGATGGCGGCAAGGGTTCGTGTGGCGCATGTACTCGCACAGGAATCCGCGGGATACCGAGTTCCAGCGCAACTGCTGCACGAGTGTGGTCTACCGTGACGAGACCATCTGGAGTTTGTACAACATCAATCGGTTCACCTCGCCAACCGTTCGCCCGCATGCTATCACGCATCCGCGGGGCGCGCCCTCGTCCGCCCGCTGTCCTCTGGGACCAGCGCAGCGTAGCCGGATTCACGCGACGGATGCCGGCGGCGGTAGAGCGCGGTCTGGGAGCAGCTGGCGCGCCCGCGACACCGCGTCCCGCGTTGCCACCATTTGCCGCCATCGACGCTGAGCCAGTAACTGCGGTACCCACGGTGAGAGCGATGATGCCCAACCGGGCGACTTGAACCCAATGGGCGCGAAACTCCCCGTATGTCGCGGCCAGTCGTGTCGCAGTCTCGGGGAGTATTCGGGTCGGGAGCACGTACCCGTTCTCCGTACGATAGTACGTCACGTAAGCGGTATTGCCTCGCGTGATTGCGGACTTTCCGTTCCCCGCGGCGTCGTAGAAGGAGGCAACATCAGCCTCGGCAGCAGCTCTATTATCGTGAACCGTAGTGTTGACGACCAGGGCCGTCCCCGCCTCCAACGGCCGAAAGTCGTGCTTTGCGATCTGCATCTGACGGGTCGAATTGCCCGCTTCATAAGTGACCGTCACCTCCGGCCCGATGCCAGTTGCCGTCATGCCGACAGCATTGTCATCGAGTTCCGTTCCCCCCTCGCTGACCTGGGGAGCGTATCCAGCCTGCGCCGAAAGTCCGATGGGATCGCGCCCGTTCAGGAGATTCCCGGCGACGTAGTGGTACGAGTTCAGCCCCTCTCCACCCCCACCCGCATGCACATGCAGCGGATCCGGACTCGCCCACCTCCCGAGCCGCGGGATCAGATACCGCTCACCAAAGTAGACGACCCCGACCTCCTCGTCCGCCTCCTTCCCCGTAAACCCAGCCACCTCGGGAGCCGTTGCGGTCGCCGGATCCACCAGATACGTCTCGCGCGCCCCGTTCGGATAGTACGTGCTCGTCTCGAGCAGCTCGCCGGTCCGCACATCGATCACGGCCGCCGTGGTCTGGATCAGATCCGTCAGCCCCACCGTGAACCGGTGGTCGCGGTCGTACCCCTCTGTCTCGACCGGTGTGTGCTTCCAGACCGTCCGCGCGCCAGCGACCACGTACTGAGTCTCAGTGCCGATCACCGGATCCGCTTCGTACCCGTCGAGCCCGCTTACCAACCCCCTCCTCTCGAAGTCGCCCGGATACGCATAGAGCGCGATGCGCTCGCACGGCGACGATGACGGATAGCAGGACGCGGTGTCCTCGTGGAGCGTCTGCTTGACCGTGCGCTGGTTGCTCGCGTCGTAGCGGTAGCGCTGGCGGACCTTCAGCTCCCAGCTCGACCCCTCGCGGTCGTACCTCCTCGCTTCATCGAGCCGGTTGAGCTCGTCCCAGCGGTAGACGTAGTGCTGCTCGACGGCGCAAGCGCACCCGTCTCGCAGCGCATCGCGGCGCGCTCCCAGCTCTCCTCCAGGGTCGGCGCAGGTCTCGCTCGGGGCGTCGTCGCACTGGCTGTGGACGGTCATCGCGGTGACGTTGCCGCCGGCGCCGTAGTCGACCTCGACCCACCCGCTGCCTCCGTCGAGGTTCGTGCCGTTGCCGATGTTGCTGGCGAGGTAGAGCGCACTCGGCCGAAGGTCCGCGCTCAGCGCGTCGCCGTTCTGGATCGCGCCGAGCGAGCGCTCGTAGAAGCTGTTCGCGTCGTCGGTCCACTCGGTCGTGTTCGCGAGGTAGTCCCAGGACCACGTGAGGCTGACCACGCGATCGTCCGGCTCCGCCGACACCATCGCGGCCGGGTTCTGCGCCATTGGATCGTGGTCGCGCGTGAGGCCGAAGTTGTCGCGCCAGTCGGTGCCCTCGTCGACTGTCGTGCGGCTTCCGTTGGCCTGCGTGTAGTCGTACTCGGCCCCGATGACACGGTAGAGCGCGTCGTGCCGGATGTTGACGGACTGCGGGCGATGGCCGGATGGCCACTCGCCGCCGTCGCGGTGGTCGAGCTGCGCGACCAGGTTGTTCGCGGCGTCCCAGACGAGCTGCTGGTCCACGACGGTCTCGACCGCGCCGAGGCTGCCGGGCGCGCCGGTCGAGTCGCGGGTGGTGCGGAAGCGGATCGGGCGCCGCCGGATGTCGTAGGTGGTGGTGCTGACGGTCGCGCTGCGGGCCGGGTCCGTTCCCTCGCCGTCGGGGTCGAAGTCGTCGCCATAGGTAATCGACGCGACGAGGCCGTCGCGCAGGTACTCGATGGCCGCGACGATGGTCTGCGGGACGTCGTCGATGGTGGCTGCCGCCGTCGCGGGGAGGCCGCGGCGGTTGTAGGTGAGGAGGCCGCCGACCTCCGGCGCCGGGTCCTCGTCGTCGTAGTCGGGGTCGGTCGGCAGCGTCATCGACAGCGGCCGGCCCGCGTGGTCGAAGGTGGCCGTGCGCGTGTAGGTGTTGGTCTCGTCGTACTCGACGTCCGTCGGCGTCGTGGGCGCAATGTCGAGCTGCGAGGGGCGGCCGCTGCTGGTGTCCAGCGTGCCGAGGGCGAGGTGGTCCGAGATGAGCGCCATCTGGCGCGCGGTCCAGATCACGTTGCCGCGATCGTCGTACGCGAGGACGGCGCGTTGCGCGCGGTCGCTCACTCCCGTGGCGCGGCCGACGACGCCGCTCGAGCCCGTCGGTCTCGCGGGCGCCCAGCTCGGGTAGTCGTCGTAGTGATAGACCGCGTCGAGGAAGACCGCGCCCCCGGTGAAGCCATCGGCGGAGATCAGGCCTGCGATCTGGTTCTCGATCGGCGGCTTCTCGGCGGCGTGGCTCTGCGCTTCGCCGCAGCTCACGTACTGCTCGCCGACCAGGCGCCCGCCGTGGTCGTAGAAGAAGTTCTGCCCGCACCCACGTGGGTCGCGTACCGCGACGAGGTCGCTGACCTTGTTGAAGAGGTAGCGCCAGGAGTTGGTGGCGTCGCTCGTGTCCGT
>JAEZBP010000240.1 GCA_023427125.1 Pseudomonadota bacterium
TCACGAGCGACACGGGCTCGGCCCACGGGATCCATGAGGGGCGGGATCTCTTGCGCTTCATCACCGCGGGCTGCGTCGACGACGGCAAGTCGACGCTGATCGGCCGGCTGCTCTACGACACCAAGACGATCTTCGAGGATCAGCTCGAGCACGTGGAGGAGGTGAGCCGCCGCCGCGGAGATGAGCGCACCAACCTCGCGCTGCTGACCGACGGCCTGCGCGCCGAGCGCGAGCAGGGGATCACGATCGACGTCGCCTACCGCTACTTCGCGACGCCGCGGCGCAAATTCATCATCGCCGACGCCCCCGGGCACCTCCAGTACACGCGCAACATGGTGACCGGCGCGTCGACCGCGAACCTCGCGATCATCCTGGTCGATGCGCGCAAGGGCCTGGTCGAGCAGTCGCGCCGCCACACCTTCCTCGCATCGCTCCTCGGCATCCCGCACCTGGTCTTCGCGGTGAACAAGATGGATCTCGTGGACTACCGCGAGGACGTCTTCAAGCGGATCAAGGACGAGTTCACCAACTGGTCGGCGAAGCTGAACGTGCACGACATCACGTTCATCCCCGTCACCGCGCTCAACGGCGACAACATCGTCGAGCGCTCCGCGAAGATGCCGTGGTACGGCGGGACGCCGCTCCTCTACCACCTCGAGACCGTGCACATCGCGTCCGATCGCAACCTGATCGACGTGCGCTTCCCGGTGCAGTGGGTGATCCGGCCGCAGTCGGCGGAGCACCCCGACTACCGGGGCTACGCGGGCACCGTGGCCGGCGGCATCCTGAAGGCCGGCGACGACGTGGTGGTCCTGCCGAGCGGCTTCCAGACGAAGATCGCGCGGGGCGAGACGCACGACGGACCCGTCGACGAGGCGTTCGCGCCGATGGCGGTGACCGTGCACCTCGCGGACGACCTCGACGTCTCGCGCGGCGACATGATCTGTCGTCCCAACAACCGGCCGCAGGTCGGCCAAGATCTCGACGCGATGATCTGCTGGATGAGCGATCGCCCGCTCAAGCCGAAGAGCCGCTACGCGATCAAGCACACGACGCGCTGGGCGCGCGCGATGGTGACGGAGCTGCAGTACAAGCTCGACGTCAACACGCTGCACCGCTTCGAGGCGCCGGCCGAGCTCGGGCTGAACGACATCGCGCGGATCCGCCTGCGGACGACCTCGCCGCTCCTCTACGACGCCTACCAGCGCAACCGCACGACCGGCTCGTTCATCCTCGTCGACGAGGCGACCCACGAGACGGTCGCCGCCGGCATGCTCCACGCGCCGGTCTGAGCCGTAGCCGACGCGGGCGCGTTCTGCGACCATGATCGCATGCCGCGTCCGCTCGTCGCGCTGATCGCCCTCTTGGTGGGCTGCTCGGGAGATGTCCACCCTGGCGGAGACGCGAGCGCCGCCGACGCGGGTGGCCCCACGCGGGATGCCAGGGTCGATCCGGACGCGGCTCTTCCGCGCGATGGCGCGGTCGACGCGAGCTCTCCGATGGACGCGGGAGCTCTGGCGCCGATGGAAGCGGGAACGATGGACCGCGACGCAGGCCCGACGCCGGCGCCTTGCACCACCCGCATCACCTACGGCTCAGCGTGGATCCACGGCGCCGGTCACCCCGGCTACGACGACGCGGCCGGCGTCATCACCTGGGATGGCGTCTGTCACCGCGACGGCGGCAACTCGTACGCGGTGCTCTCGAACGGCTGGCGCCCCTACTTCACCGGCCCGAGCTCCTGCATCATCGCGCTCGACACCACCGGCAGCTGCCCCACGCCGCCCTCGTCCACCTGCTCGACGCGGGTCACCTATGGCTCGAGCTGGCTGCGCGCACCCTCGCACCCGAACGACTACGACGACGCGCGCGGCGTCGTGACGTGGGACGGCATCTGCCGCGCGGCCGGGAGCAACTCCTCGGCGCAGCTCTCGAACGGCTGGACGCCGCACTTCAGCGGCGCGAACGCGTGCGCGATCTCGATGCGCCACACGCAGTGCGGAGGGCTCTTCACGAACCCCGTCGTCCCGAGCGACTGCCCCGATCCCGGTGTGACCTTCGACGGAAGCCGCTACATCATGGCCTGCACCGGCGGCCGCTTCCCGCTGCGCACCTCGCCGGATCTCGTGCACTGGACCAGCCGCGGCTTCGTCCTCGCGGCCCACGGCGGCTGGACGCGCGACTCCCGCTGGGCGCCCGAGATCCACCGCGTCGGCTCGCGCTGGATCGCCTATTACAGCGCGCGCAACGACGCGAGCGGCACCTTCGCCCTCGGCGCCGCCACCGCCAGCGATCCGCTCGGCCCGTACACCGACCTCGGCCGGCCGCTGCTCACCGCCCCGAGCCCGGGCATCATCGACGTCCACCGCTTCGAGGCGCCCGACGGCACGCACTACTTGCTCTGGAAGGTCGACGGCAACGCGGTCGGGCAGCCCACGCCGATCTACATCCAAGAGCACGCCGCCGACGGCCTCTCTCTGCGCGGCAGCCGCACCGAGCTCATCCGCAACACGCTCAGCTGGGAGGGCGCGGTGGTCGAGGGCGCGTGGATGATCTTCCACGACGGCTGGTACTATCTCTTCTACTCGGGCAACGGCTACGCCTCGCCGCGCTACGGCGTCGGCGTCGCGCGCTCGCGCTCGCCGCTCGGTCCATTCACCAAGCGCGGCGCTCCGATCCTCTCGAGCAACTCGTCGTTCGCCGGACCCGGCCACGGATCGATCGTCCGCGGCCCGAGCGGCGAGTGGGTCCACGTCTACCACTCGTGGCTCGCCGGCCGCGTGAACGCCGACCCCGGCCGGGTCGTGCTGGTCGACCGAGTCACCTGGGCCGACGGCTGGCCGCGCATGCTCTCGGCCCCCTCACCCCGCTCGCAGCCGATGCCCTGAGCCCCCCTCGCGGCGCGGCGCGACCCTCTTCGTCGCCCTGCTTCGTCAGGCGTGTACAATCGCGCGATGGCGGCTCGCTGCTTCATGATATGCGCGACGCTCGTCCTCGCGTCGTGCGCGAACGGCAGTAGCGTGATGTGTCGCTGCGACGAGCGAGGCTGCCTCACGCGCTGCCCGCCGGCCGACGGAGGCGGCTCCAACGACGCGTCTGTGCCGGACGACGCCCGCGCGCCGATCGACGCGTCCGTCCCCGCCGACGCCTTCGTGCCGCCCGATGTGCCCGGCTGCGTCGACGCCGACGGCGACGGACACCCCTCCGCCGCCTGCGGGGGGCTCGACTGCGACGATACCGATCCGACGCGCCACCCCGGCGCACCCGAGCGCTGCCAGGGCGAGGACGACGACTGCGACGCTCGGATCGACGAGGGCTCGTTCACCGCGTTCTTCGTGGGCGCCGGCAGCACCACGTGGCGCAGCTACGAGCTCGACTGCGCGAGCAGCGCCGCCCCGACGGTCCCGATCCAGACGGTGATCGACATCGAGTCGCTGAGCCGCGCGTACTTCTTCACGGCGTCGACCTATCACGTGCTCGACCTGCTGACGCGCAGCTGGATCGCGAGCGGCGCGCGCGCGACGATCATGCCCGAGACCGCGGGTGTGCCGCTGCTCGCCGGCTACACGACGCCCGCCGGACACGCCGGCGGCTCGGCGACGATCGAGACGCTCTACGCCGCCTCGGCGACGAACGTCTACCTGTACGAGATCGACATCGCGACCCCCTCGACGCCGACGTTCCGTTTCGTGATGTCCAGCGGGCAGCCGAACCCGATCCCCTGGACGGCACCGGCCGGGTTGCTGACGGCCTATCAGGACGTGACGGGCAGCTGGGCGCCCGATCCGCGCGCGGTCTGCACCGAGGCGACCTACAGCGCGGGGCCCTACTCCGCCTATTTCACGGCGGACCGCGCGCTGATCGACGACGCAGGGCTGTGCTTCATGCGCATCGCGGACGTGCCCATCGGCGCGTTCGCACCGTTCTCCTATGCCGGCGCGCCCGCTCGCCCGGCCTGGCGCCACCTCCTCTTCAACGCCGGCATCTGGGCCTTCGCCTCGCCGAGCTTCTGAGCGATCCCGGCCTCTCGAAGACCGGAGGAGAGCGACACGATCGCGCGACGCGGCCATCGGGCGCGCCGGTCCCCGAGCGCACGCTCTCCGAGCCCGCTCGAGTCTCGCCTCGGCCTGCACGCGCGTACCGGCATGCTCCGCGTACCGAGTTGAGATAGCATCGCGCGCATGGCGAACCGCTTGGTGAGCTGTCCTTCTTGCGCGCGGCACGTGCGGGTGACCGACGCGCACTGTCCCTTCTGCGGCGCGAGCGTCGTCGGGCTCGAGCCCTTGCAGCGCCCGCTGCGGCGCGGCCGCGGGCTGACGCGGAGCGCGATCCTCCTGGGCACAGTGCTCGGCGCCGCCGCGTGCGGAGGGGGATCGAGCGCCGAGCCGAGCGCCGACGACACCTCGGGCGGCGAGGAGAGCAACGAGAACGTCGACGAGACCGACACGACCGGTGACACCCCCGAGGGCGCGCCCGAGGACGATCCCGGCGGCCCGGTCGCCCTCTACGGCGCGCCCGCTTACTGATCGTGATCGCGGCGATTCCTACCGATCGGGACGTCTACGCGAACCTGCTTCGCGACACGCGCGCGCTCCGTCGCGATCAGTCGAGCCTGCGCGACGGCTGGTACGCCTCGCTCGCGTGGGAGAAGAAGGAGGACACCCTCTTCGAGCTCGAGATGCTGCTCAAGGGGGTCACCTGCTTCGGCAACCCGCGCAACCACCCAGGGGCGCGGCGCGCGGCCTCCGCGGTGGCGCACGACTATGTCGAGGAGCTGCGCATCGTCCGCGACGGCATCACCCGCATCAACACGCTGATGCGCGGGCTGCTCGGCGAGAAGGACAAGGCCTACACCTTCAGCCGCTACCTCGAGACCGTCCTGCCCGAGGACTCGGCGCGCGGCCGCCTGCTGCAGGAGCAGCTCACGCAGGACACGCCCGAGGAGGCGCTGCTCGTCCTGCGCAACGCGTTCGGCGCGTTCCAGGATCTCGCCGACGGCCTGCTCAAGCTCGGCCGCGTCGGCCATCGCCTCTACGCCGCGCTCCACGGCACGGTGGCGCGCGAGGTCGGCCGCAACGCCTACTTCAACCCGCTCATGGCCCTGGAATTCCGGCCGGAGTTCGATCGGATCCAGAGCGGCGAGGTCCTCGAGGCGCTCCACGCCGTACGCTCCGAGAGCGCCCACCGCGTCGTGGCGCTCACCGTGCTCGCGCTCTTCCGCGCGCTCCGCTACCTCGAGCTGGCCGATCGCTACGCGGCCGACGCGTCCTCCGCGCGCCGCGCGTACGTGATCTTCGCCGTCCTGCGCAGCGACCTGCGCGCGCTCACCCGCTACTTGAGCCGCAGCGCCGGCGACGTGATCGCCGACGGCCTCGAGCGCGAGCTCCTGAGCGTGCACGCGGTCGAGATCGCCGATCGGCGCCCCGCCCTCGAGGACGAGATCCGCTCGCTCTCGACGCTCCGCAACGCGCTCGAGACGGTGGCGAACGGCCTGCGCGTCGATCTGCGCAAGGTCTACGCCCACGATCTCCCCGGCCCGAGCGACGGAGTGGCGGGGGCCGAGCTCAGCCCGCAGATCGTCATCGCGGCCGCGTCGCTCCGCGCCTCGATCC
>JAEZBP010000698.1 GCA_023427125.1 Pseudomonadota bacterium
TCGCTCCGCTGCGTGACCGCATCCCGACGCCTGCGAACGACAGCAGGCGTCGGCCTACTCCGCTTCGCTCCTTGCTCAATCCGCGCGCCGGTAGGTGAGCCGGTAGCGGATCTCGGCGGGGAGCTGATCGCTGGCGATCCGGACCAGCATCGAGAGCTGCTCGAGATCGGGGCTCAGCGTGAAGACGTTCGTGCGCGAGCCGCGCGGCGTCACCGCGCGCTGGACCAGGCGCCCGTCTCCGAAGCGCACCGTGAGGTTTACGTCCTCGCCCGACGCGCCGCGCACCCGCCGCGCGGCCGCGTCGAGCCCGACCCGCACCGGGCCCCATCCGTCCATCGCGAGGGTCAGCGCCTGCGGATCGGGCACCCCGATCTCGATACGCTGCTCGGGCGTGATGCGCCGGTGCACCTCGCCGCGCGCGATCTCGCGGACGAAGATGTTCATCTGGTTCACTACGCGGTCGATGGCGCCGCCCATCGCGCGCAGCTCGGCGCGAGCCCCCTGGCCGCGAACACCGCTGTGGACGTACGTGCCGCGGAAGCTCTCGAGCCCCGGAGCCTGGGTGTGCGAGGCGCTCGGCGCGACCGCGGCGGCCAGCAACACGAGCCCGATCGGGAGGGCGACCCTGGTGGATGCTCGCAACACGTCCAAAGCGCTTAGCAGGATGTGGGCCGCCCGCGCCAGTGCGAATGGGGGAATCCCCCACGCTTTTCGCTGAGACATGAACGTCCGCCTCCGCCCCGCTCGTGGACCAAAGTGTCACATGCCGCTCGCTCGGTGAGTTGACGCATGGCCCCGGCGCGCTCGAGCGCCGCACCTTTCCCGTCCTCGAGGAAGAAGAGACGACGACGATGATCACCCTCAAGAGCTATCTGCGCGGCGAGTGGGTCGAAGGCCGGGGCGAGCTGGCCACTCTGGTGAGCCCCACGACGGGAGAGCCGGTCGCCAAGGCGGGGACCTCTGGGATCGACCTCGGGCCGGCGCTCGAGCACGCGCGCAAGGAAGGCGGCCCGGCCCTGCGCGCGATGAGCTTCGCCGAGCGCGGCGCCTTGCTGAAGACGATGAGCGCCGCGATCCACGACGCGCGCGAGGAGCTCATCGAGGCCTCGATCCTCAACGCGGGCACGACGCGCTCGGACGCCAAGTTCGACATCGACGGCGCGAGCGGCACCCTCGCCTACTACGCGAGCCTCGGGAAGAAGCTCGGCGACGCGAAGCTCATCGTGGAAGAGCCCGAGCAGCTCGGCCGCGGCGCGCGCTTCTTCGGCGCGCACGTGTGGGTCCCGCTCCGCGGCGTGGCCGTGCACGTCAACGCGTTCAACTTCCCGGCGTGGGGCCTCGCGGAGAAGGCCGCCGTCGCGCTCCTCGCCGGCGTGCCGGTCATCAGCAAGCCCGCCACGTCGACCGCGCTCACGACCGTGCGGGTGATGGAGAAGATCGTCGCCACCGGCGCCCTCCCCCGCGGCGCCCTCCAGCTGATCGTCGGCTCCACTCAGGATCTCCTCGAGCACCTCGGCCCGCAGGACGCCCTCGCGTTCACCGGCTCCGGCGACACCGGCACCAAGCTCCGCGGCCTCTCGAACGTGCTCGCGCGCTCGACCCGCGTGAACGTCGAGGCCGACAGCCTGAACGCCGCCGTCCTCGCGCCCGGCGCCGACGACGACACACACGCGATGTTCCTGCGCGACGTGGCCAAGGAGATCACCCAGAAGAGCGGGCAGAAGTGCACCGCGGTGCGTCGCATCTTCGTCCCGGCCGATCAGCTCGATCGCGTGCAGGGCGAGCTCGAGGAGCGCCTCCGAGACGTGAAGCTCGGCGACCCCGCGCTCCCCGAGGTCACGATGGGCCCGCTCGCGACGCGCCAGCAGCGCGACGACTTCCGGGCGGGCGTCGCCAAGCTCGAGGCGAGCGGCGCGCGCGTCGTCTTCGGCAGCGCCACCGAGTGCGCGCCGATCGGCGCCGACCCCGAGAAGGGCTTCTTCGTCGGCCCGGTGCTCCTGCGCGCCGACTCGCCACAGACGGCGGACGCGGTGCACGAGCACGAGGTCTTCGGCCCCTGCGCGACGCTCATGCCCTACGAGAGCGCCGAGGAGGCGGTCGAGCTCGTCGCGCGCGGCGGCGGCGGCCTCGTCGTCTCGGTGTACGGCGACGATCGCGAGCTCCTCTCGACGCTGGTCCTCGGCGTCGCGCCGCACCACGGCCGCGTGCTGGTCGGCAGCAAGAAGGTCGCCGACCAGGCGATCCCGCCGGGCCTCGTGCTTCCGTCGTGCGTGCACGGCGGGCCGGGGCGCGCGGGCGGCGGCGAGGAGCTCGGCGGCGAGCGCGGCCTGCGCTTCTACATGCAGCGCTGCGCCGTCCAAGGTGACCGCGCGCTGCTCGACAAGATCCTCGTTTGATCTCATGGCTGAGAGGGCTCTGGCAGGGGCCTCTCGGGCGGACCCCGCGCACGCGGATCGCGGATCTCGTGCCGGGCGAGACCGTGAAGATCGTCGGGCGCGCGTACGCGGCTGGCGCGCCGATCATCGCGCCCTTCACCGGCCGGCTCGCGGCGACGGTGCGCGTGAAAGGGACGCAGCACGAGCGGCGCCAGCGCGGCGGCCCGGTCGAGGTGCCGATCGACGACGTCGACCACGGACACGTCTTCTACGTCGAGGACGAGAGCGGCGTCGCCGCCGTCGAGCGGGGCGGCTGGTCGACACTGCGGGTGCCGGCCGTGCTCATCACGAGCGCCTCCGCGGGCAACGCGGGCCTGCACATCGAGCAGTACTTCGGCCGCTACGGACAGGAGCGCCGCACGTTCTTCCACGGCTTCGGCGGCGGCACCCTCTATCGCGAGTGGGTGGTCCCGGAGGGCGCGACCGTCGCCGTGCTCGGCGCGGTCGAGCCCGCGCGCGCCCCGATCGAGCGCCCGACGAAACGCGGCGCCTACCGCGACGCTCCGGCGCCGATGGCGCTGGTGCCCCCGGGCAGCGCGCGGATCGTCATCAGCACCGACCCGAAGCACGTCTAGTTAATCTGCTGGCGCACGCATCCGCGCGGGCCGACTCCGCGGCCGGCGCTTCCCGGGCCCCGGGCGTCTCGTGAGCGGGGAGAGGCTCCGCTCGGCGTTCCCCGAGCACCGCGATTCTGCGACGGCGCTGGGTTTGAGCGCTGACGCGTCACGGGGCCACCGAGATGCCGAGGCGCAGGCCGAGAGAGAGCCCGTTCAAGCTCAGCACGTTCTCGCCGAGCGTCACGACCTCGACGCCGTAGTGGTAGCCCGCGTCGAGGGCGGCGACGACGGCGACCGAAGGGTGCGCCCACCACCCGCCGGTGAGCCGGGCGAGCCCGCCGACCAGGGGCGAGAGCTCCGTCGTGCCGGTGAAGCCGCGCACCGCCGAGGTGGCGGACGTGACCACGATCCCCGCCTCGACGAAGAGCGCGAGCGACGCGTAGAGCGCTCCTC
>JAEZBP010000746.1 GCA_023427125.1 Pseudomonadota bacterium
TTTCTCCAGGCCTTTACGGCGCGCCTCATTAATACGACTACTCCTTGGTTTTCGGCGAGCTGTGGGGGACACCGAGTCCGGCGGCAAGGTCTCGCAGCGCGATCTCGGCCAGCGGTAGGTCGACGCCGGTGGCTGCCCCGAGGTTCAGGGCCAGATTCAGGTCCTTTTCCGCCAAGCCGCTCGTGCTCGTCGGCAGCGCCTCGATCAGCCCGCCGCTCAGCGTGCGCACGTACACCGTGCCGCCGACCGTCGAGACCACCTCGGGCAGGCCCGGCGCGTCGCCGGCGACGGCGGGGAACTCGCCGAGATCGGCGATCGCGGGGAAGCCGGCGGGCACCGTGGTTGAGAAGCCGCTCTCGATGTTGAACGTGCGCGCGGCCGCGTCGTACTCCCAGGTCGCGTTGCCCGCGACCGCCTCGACCCGCCCGTCGCCGTCGAAGTCGCCGACCGGCAGCGGCGCGCCGTGCGTGATGTGCACCCAGCCCGGCAGGGTCGTCACCCGCACCCCGCTCGCGTCCCACACCGCGCCCTCGAAGAGGATCTCGGGGCTGCCGTCGTCGTCGAGGTCGTAGATCGAGACCGCGCCCCACTGGCACTGGGTGCTGCCCCAGAGATCGGCCGAGCCGTCGCTCAGCGTCGTGCTCCACGCGTGGGTGACCGCGCCGTCGCTCGCGACGCGGAACGCGGCCAGGCCTCCGGCGGTCGCCGCCGCGACGATCTCGGGCGTCCCGTCGCCGTCGAGGTCGCCGATCGCCGGGGTGACCGGCGAGTTGAGCGGCACGTCGGCGAACGCGGCCTGCGAGCGGCAGGTCGCGCCGTCGAGGATGCGCAACAGCCCGCTCGCCGTGCAGCCGCGGGGCACGTCCTCCCTGTAGCCGTAGTCCGCGACGTAGACGACGCTCGGGCGCGAGGGCACGCCGGGCGCCGCGATGCGGAGATCGGCGACGAGCGGCGTGTGCAGCGCGCGCACCACGCCGGGGTGCGGATCGCCGTCGGGCGTGGCCTCGAACGCGCACTGGATCTGCGGCAGCACCGGCCCGGGCGAGGGCGTCCGGCGGCAGGTCTCGTCGGTCTCGCCGGGACCATAAGGGACGCAGTGACCACCGACGCAGCGCGCGTCGCCCTCGCACGATCCGTCGGCCCCGCAGGCCGGCCCGCTCGCATCGGGAGCGCGCGCGTCGGGCGGATCGATCGCGGCGTCCGCGCTCTCCCCCGCGTCCTCGCGCGGCACGCACCCGCCGTCGAGGCCGCGCTCGCCGGCGGGGCACTGGCCGTCTGAGTCGCAGGTGCCGCTCGGCGTGCCTCCGCAGTCGCAGCCGGAGGCGAGGACGAGCGCCGAGATCAAGATGAGGAAGCGCATCGCGAGCACAGTAGCGCAACCTCACCGGCGCGATCACATGCGTCCCTCCGCCGCGTGTGTGACCTGAGCGAGGGCGTGCTCTACCATCGCGCCGATGACCCGAGAGATCGCGCTCTTCGCGGCGCTCTGTGTGCTCGGCTGCGGCGGACCCGCCACGGACTCCTGCGAGATCGACGGGGACTGCGAGCGCGGCCAGATCTGCCGAGACGGCCGGTGCGAGGCCTCGAGCGGGATCGACGCGGGGCGCGGCGACGATGGAGGAGGGAGCGCGAGCGATGCAGGAGGGAGCGTGGACGCCGCGCCCGACGGCTCCTGCGGCGGCGGCGACGTGCCGATCGTGCTCAGCCCGCCGAACGTGCTGGTCGTCATCGATCGCTCGTGCTCGATGCGGCGCACGATCACCGACGGTGAGTTCGGCGCCGGGCCGGAGGATCCCACGACGCGCTGGAACATCGCCCGCGAGGCGGTGCGGCGGCTCACCGAGCGCTACCCCACGCGGGTCCGCTGGGGGCTGATGGCCTACCCGAGCGCGCTCGAGGGCTGCGCGGAGGCGCCGGATCCCCAGGTCGTCCCCGCGTCCGGCACCGCGGCGGCGCTCTACACCGCGCTCCAGACCGACGACGTCCAGCCCTTTCATTGGTGCGACATGGGCCCCATTCAGCCGCACCAGACGCCGACCGGCGCCGCGCGCGAGGCCGCGCTGCTCTTGCCGGAGCTGAACGGCGCCGAGCGCGACGACTTCGTGGTCCTCATCACCGACGGCGCGGCGAGCTGCGGAGAGAGCGACGCGTCGATGACCGACGTCGGCTCGAGGCTCCAGGCCGCCGGGATCCGCACCGCGGTGATCGGCTTCGGCGCGGAGACGACCGCCGGGACCGCGGCCACGATGCTGGAGGCGCTCGCGCTGGCCGGCGGGCTCGCGGATCCGTCGGGTCCGCCCTCGTATTACCAGGCGGCGGACGGCGCCGCGCTCGACACGGTGCTCGACGCGATCGTCTTCCCCTCGATCCCGTGCACGTTCGGGCTGCTCGAGACGCCGCCCGATCCCTCGCTGCTCCACGTCTTCGCCAACGGCGTCGAGCTCTCGGCGGGGACCGAGTGGAGCTACGACGCGAGCACCAACGCGATCACGCTCCTCGGCGAGACCTGCACCGACCTGCGCCGCGGCGACATCACGCGCCTCAGCGTGCTCTACGGCTGCGCGACCCCGACCTGCACCCCGCGTGACGAGGCGTGCAACGGCCTCGACGACGACTGCGACGACAACGTCGACGAGGCCTGCCTGGATTGACGTCGTGTTGGCTGGCGGGGCTGTGGACCAGCCCAGCGGCATCGCTGCGCGACGCCTGGTCACCGACTTGACCGGCCGCCGCCGACCGAGCGGCTCGCGTTGACGCTCGGCGCTCCAGGGTGCAGGCTCGGCCTCGCATGCGGTCCTCGCCGGCACGCCTTGCCGGAGGGGCCAGCGCCGCGAGAGCGGCGTGAAGAGGGAACCCCGGTGGGAATCCGGGACTGCCCCGCAGCGGTGAGCGGAAACGAAAGTCGTCAGGAGCACTGGGGCCTCGAAGGGGCCCTGGGAAGCGGCGACCGGTAGGAGAGCGACGCGAGTCGACACGTCCGCGAGTCCGAAGACCTGCCGCACGCGCCGCGTCGCCATGGTGGCGTCGCGGCGGTCTCCGAAGCCTCGAGGGAAGGGCTCCGGGACGGTCGTGCGCAGCGCTCGATCCGTCGCCCGGGGTCCGAGGACGGACCGGACAATGGCGACGATCGGAGCGGAGCGAAGCGAAGG
>JAEZBP010000747.1 GCA_023427125.1 Pseudomonadota bacterium
ACCCGGCTCCTCAGCCCGCGGCTCCGCAGACGGCGACGGCCACGCCGGGTGCGCCGATGAGGCGGCCGCGCCTTCCGGGCCCGTACATGCGCCGGGTGTGGTACCGCGTGGGCTCCGTCGATCCGAGCACCGACGTCACCAACGCCGAGCGCGAGGCCGCGCGCCGGGCCGAGGCCGCGCTGCGCGAGAACGAGGACAGCCGTGATCGCCACCGCGAGGCGGTGCGCCAGCTCAGCCGCGCCGGCGATCTGCGGCGCGCGCTCGAGGTGGCCGACGCGTGGATCGAGCGCGACCGGCTCGATCCGGAGGCGCTGACCGCCAAGGCCGACATCCTCGGCAGGCTCGGGCGGCGTGACGACGCGCTGCGCCTGCTGACCGGCACCGTCGATCTCACGCCGAACAGCGAGGCGCTCCACACTCGCCTGGCCAGCGCCTTCGATCGGGCGGGCCGCCCCGAGCGCGCGTGCGCCCACCGGATCGCGCTCGCCGAGATCGACGAGAGCGACAGCGCGGCGCTCGCGGCGGCGATGCGGTGCGAGCGCGCGCTCGGTCGAGCGAGCGCGGTCGAGCGGCTGATGTCCTCGGTGCGCGATCCGGACGTGCGTGTCCGCGCCGAGCGCTTGGCCAACCAAGAGGACGAGGAGGCGCGCTTCCGCGGCGACTTCACCATCGAGGGCGAGTGGGACGATGGCGTCGATCTCGACCTCGGCATCGTGACCTCGCAGGGCACTCGCCTGAGCTGGATGGGCGGCCGCACGACGGTGCGCGGCGAGGACGCCACGCGCCCGGGGCGCGAGCGCCTCGGCCTGCGCTACACGGGGGCGGGCACCTACTACGTGGAGGTGAGCCGCATCGATCCGTCGGACACCCGCGAGGTGCGCGGCGAGCTCCGCATCCGCGTGCTCGACCAGACCCGCACCGTGCCCTTCACCCTGCGCGGCGCGCGCGAGACGGTGGCGCGCGTGCGAGTGACCCGCGAGTCCCGCCTCGAGCCGGTCAACGGCACCGTCCTCGCGCCCCGTGGCAACTTTGTGGCCCCGTTCTGAGCTCGCCGCGAGGTTCAGCGCGACCGTCGCGCAATGGTTCGGCTGCGGCGCTCGGCGGTCGGGCGGGATCGGATGCGCGACCGGTCGGCGGCGCCGCGAACGGGCGGACCCGACCGGCCGGCCAGCGTGCGCGGCAGCCCCTCGAAGCGGACGATCCCGGGAGCCGAGCCGAAGGCGAGGCCCCGGCCCACCCGCGAAGCGAAGCGAAGCGAGCGAGCGGGCAGAGGAAGAGAGCTACCCGAGGTTGTGGAAGACGTGCTGGACGTCGTCGTCCTGCTCGAGGCGATCCACCAGCTCGCGCACCTCCGTCGCCTGCTCCTCCGACAGCGTCGTCACGTTCAGCGGGATGTACTCCGTGCCGGCGGAGAGCTGCTTCAGCTCGCGCTCCTCGATCGCCTTCTGCAGCCGCCCGAACTCGTTGAACTCGCAGCGCAAGACCAGCTCCGTCTCGTCCTTCTCGTTCGTGCTCTCGCCCATCTCCTCGAGCCCGTGGTCGATCAGATCGAGCTCGAGCTCCTCCTGATCGATCCCCGCCGGATCGAGCCGGATCACCCCCATGTGCTTGAACATGAAGCCGACGCTCCCCGTCGCCCCGAGGTTGCCGCCCTTCTTCGTAAACGCGTTGCGCACGTTCGCGACCGTGCGCGTCGGGTTGTCGGTCGCCGTCTGCACCAGCACCGCGATGCCGTGCGGGCCGTAGCCCTCGTACAAGATCTCGTCGTACGCCTTCGCGTCTTGCCCCGACGCGCGCTTGATGGCGTTCTGGATCTTGTCCTTCGGCATGTTCACAGCGCGCGCGTTCTGGATCGCGCGGCGGAGCGCCGGGTTGCCCTCGGGGTGCGGGCCGCCCGCCTTCACGGCGATGGCGATCTCCTTGCTCACCCGGGTGAACGCCTTCGCCATCTTGTCCCAGCGGGCGAACATCGTGGCCTTGCGTGTCTCGAAGATGCGTCCCATTTCGGTCCTCGCGAGCGGCCCTCCGGGAGGCCGCCGAATGTGAAGGGCCAGGTGTACCCGCTCGGGCCGCCGCACGCGAGCGCGATCAATGACGTTCGCGGAGCCAGCGGGCGATCGGATCGAAGACCTGATCGCGCGCCTCGTGCCCGACGAAGAGATCCGCGTGCGCGTACCACCGCTCTCGATCGCCGACCTTCAGCACGCTCACGTCGTCGCCGCCCCACGCGTCGCGCGCGCTCAACGCGGTCGCCTCCGGCACGATGCCGTCCTTGTTGGCGACGACGAGCAGGAGCGGCTCCTGGCACGCGCGCAGCGCGTCGGTGACGTTCACCCCGCGCAGGACCATGTCGGAGGCGCCGAGCCACTTCGCGATGTCGGAGTTCACCCGCGGGTGCGGATCCTCGACCGTACGGATCATCTCGGGCGCCGCCTTCAGATCGACGTTGGCGGCGTTGAGGTAGAGCGAGAGCAGGATCGGGAGCCGAGTCGCGATCGGCAGCGCGAGCTCGGCCAGGCGCCGCGTGTTGTTGACGCGCACCAGCGAGGCGAGCCGCGGCGAGCGGAAGGGCAGCCGCAGGAGCGCGGAGACGTCGAGCCAGCGCAGCGGCGAGCCGATCGCGACGAGCGAGCCGATCCGGTGGCGCCGCTCGAGCGCCATGTGCGCGTAGGCGATCGAGCCGCCCAGGCTCGCGCCGAGCACGTCGACGCGATCGGCGCGCGTCTCGGTCCGGAGCAGGACGGCGTCGAGCGCGGCGCGCAGATCGGTCTCGGCGTAGCGGCGCAGCGAGGGAGAGGGCGCCTCCGGCGAGAGCCGCCGGCTCAGGCCCTGCCCGCGGAGGTTCGCGACCCACACCTCGAGCCCCGCCGACGCGAGGTGCAGGACCAGTGAGGTGCCCGAGGGATGGAAGCCGAAGATGAACCCGTTCATGCCGTAGCCCGGCACGATCAGGACGGGGCGCCGCGCCGGATCGAAGCGCGAGGGGACGACGGTGCGCGTGAGGTGGAGCTCCCAGCCGTCGTCGGTCGACGCCCACTGCTCTCGGATCACCGCCTCGGACGCCAACCGCTCGTCCATGCACCGGGGTTGTGCATCCCGCGTTCCGCGCTGTCCAGAACGATGTCACTGCGCTTGGAGCGTGAACGGGTAGCGGACGCCGCTCACGCTCTCGCGCGCCGGGAAGGTCCAGCGCCTCACCGCGCTCACCATGCACTGCTCGACTCGGCTGGCTGGCGCGCGCGGCGGAGCTGCGCGGCCCTCCCGTCCGGCCAGCGCTCCCCGGTGTCCAGTGGAGCGGCGAACCGCTCCGCTCGGCGCGTCGCTGCGGAGCTCGCTCGAGCCGATCGCGGCGCTCGTGACATGGCCGTCGGCGCCGACGATCCACTGAACGGTGACCTGGCCCTGAAGGAGGTCCGGGCTCGCCTGGAGGCCCTGCTCGTAGCAGAAGCGGACCTCTGCGAGGTGCTGCCCCACCACACGGCGCACGCTCTCGAGCGAGAGCGGACCCAGGACCTGCGCGCGACCGGGGCGGATCGTCGGCGTGAGAGGCGGCGACGCGAAGAAGCGCGCGCGCGCGCGAGCGAGCCCACAGCCGCAGATCGTGGAGCTCAGGTCGCGGTGGGGCCAGGGCTGCCAGGAGGTGGGGTCGGTCTCTCGGACGAGGATGACCGGCGCGCGCTCGCGCACCTCGACGGGATGATCGGCACCCTCGGACGCGGCGAGCTCGGACGCGGCGAGCTCCGGCTCGAGATCGCGCAGCGACGCGACGAGCGCGACGGGGAGACGCTCGCCGTCGAGGCTGAGCGCGGCGACGCGCGGCGGCATGGATGCGAGGGCGATCAGGAGCGGCGCGTGCAGCGCGAGCGCGCCGAGGAGCGCCAGCGGGAGTGCGCGCGAGGCCTTCTTCGCGCGCGGCGCTCCGAGCACGGGCGCGGTGCGCCGGAGCTCGTAAGTGAGCGCGCCGACCTCGACGCGGGCGCGCTCGCTCTCGGAGAGCACGAGCGCGCCGCCGCTGAGCGTGTCGAGCTCCCGCACGACCTCCACCTCGGCGGAGGATCGATACACGCCGCGCGCGACGAGCGATCGACGCGCACCCTCGGGGGCGAGGCAGCAGAGCCGGCCCGCGCGCTGGATCACGACGGGCGCCTCGAGCGGCTCGCTCGGGCGGAGCGCGCGCCGCGGGCGGACGTGCTGCACGTCGAGCAGCGCCTCGCCCCAGCGCACCGCGATCTCGATCATGTGTGTCGCGCTCATCCGTCAGCTCGCCTGCAGGGTGAAGGGATAGGTGACGCCGGTGGGGCCGTCGCTGCGGGGGAACGTCCAGCGTCGCACCGCGCCGGCGACGCACTCGGCCACCGCCGCGTCGCCGAGGTCGCTCGAGGCGAGCGCGGCGCTCGCGACGGTTCCGTCGGCGCCGATGATCCACTGCACGCTGACCCGGCCCTCGAGGCTCGGCCGTCGCTTCAGGCCCTGGTCGTAGCAGAAAGCGATTTCGTTGAGGTGACGCTGCACCACGCGCCGGACGACGTCCCGAGAGAGGCCCCCTCGCGCCTCCGCCGCGCAGCCGCGGCCGGACGCGCCGCCGCCGCAGCGGATCGTCGGGACCACTGCGCATCCGCTCGCTCGATCGCGGCATCGCGCGAGCCCGCCGCTCCCGCGTCCGTAGCCGCTTCCTTGGGCGCAGTCGCCGCCGATGCAGCCCGCGCCGTGTCCGAGCGTGCCGAGCGCGCCGAGCCCGATCGTGCCCTCGCCGGTGCCTCCGCCGCCCCGGCCGGTGCCGCGCATGCCGAGGCCGTCCGCGCCTCCGTGGCTGCCGATCGTGTCGCCC
>JAEZBP010000245.1 GCA_023427125.1 Pseudomonadota bacterium
GCGCGTGCTCGGCCAGCGCTTCTACGGCGTGATCGGCCGCCTCGCGAAGAGCCAGCGCCTGCTCGACCTCATGACGCGCTGACAGGAACAACCCGGTCAGGGGCTAGGTTCGGGATGGCGATGAAGGACACGAGCTCGGCGGCGATGCAGCTCCGATTGGTGTGCGGCTTGCTCGCGTCGGCCGCGCGCTTCGTGCCGGTGCCCTTCCTCGACGATCTGCTGCGGGAGAAGGCTCTGCAGCTCATGGTCTCGCGCACGCTGCGGGAGCGGGGGCGCACCTACGGCAGCAAGGCCGTCGCGCCGCTCTACGCCGACGAGGCCGGCTGCTTGTCGGGCTGCCTCATGTTCTTCGTGATGCTGCCGGTGAAGCTCATCCTCTTTCCGATCCGCACGATCCTGGCGATCGGCATGTCGGTGAAGAACCTCGCGCGGGATCTGAGCGAGGCTGTGCTGCTCGGCCGCGTGCTCGATCGCGTGCTCGCCGCCGATCGGCTCCCGATGGGCGCCGCGCCCGAGGCGCTCCACGCCGACGCCGCCCGCATCCGGCTCGCGTTCGCGAACGCGTCGGCGGGCACCGATCTCACCCTGCTGCGCGGCACGCTCACCACCGCGCTGCGCTCGGTCTCGGGCCTGCCCCGCGCGGCGCTGCGCGCGGTGCGCGGCCTGCGCGCGCAGCCCGAGGGCGCCGATCCGACCGAGGGCCTCTCGAGCGAAGACAAGGCGAAGGTCGAGAAGGGCGCCGACCGCATCCTGAGCGCGCTCGAGACCCCCGAGATGCAGGCCTTCCTCGAGCGCTTCGACCGCACCTTCGACGAGAACCTGCGCCTGCTCGACGAGCGGGGTGCCGGCGCCCCGAGCGCCTGATCAGTCCGGCCGGTCGTAGCCGCCGGCGGCCACGAAGAGGAACGATTGGACGTCGATCCGATCGCGCGGCGCGAGCGACGCGAGCTCCTCGAAGTAGATCCGCGCGAGCTCGAGCAGGCGGGAGTACGTGCGCCAGTTGGGCGTCGGGTCGTACTGCAGATCGAAGCCGAGCCGCAGGGCCGCCGCCTTGGTCATCTCCGGCTTGAGCAGCATGTGAGCTTGGGGGAGCGCGAGGAACGGAAGGACCGTCACGACCGGCCACGAGAAGACTCGGCCCTTCTTGCGCGGCAGCGCCTCACACGCATCGAGGAACGCCTGAAACGCGGGCTCGAGATCCCCCTCCGCGCGCAGCAGCCGCTCGAGCATGTCGAAGAAGCGGCTCGCGGCGGAGTCGTCAGCCAAGCCGTCCAAGAGCGCCATGAGCTCGTACTGGGAGAGCAGGTTGATCATGCCGAGCACCCGCTTGGCACGCTCTCGGACCGCCTCGATTTCGCCGGCGTCGAGCAGCTCGCGGAGCTTCTCGCCGCCGAGCAGCTCGACCCACGCCTCGTGCGCCGCGACCTTGTAGTTGCGCTCGCCGGTCGTCCGGTCACCGAGGTAGGCCGGGTCCTGAAACCCGAGCGGGAAGCGAACCCGGAACGCTTCGATGGCCTGGCTCACCGGGAGGCGCTCGACCGGGAGGACGAGATCGCTCCCTTCGAACACGAGCGGCGGCAGGTTGTCGAGGATCGGATCGCGAAGGCCAGGCCTCGGGACGAGCGGGTTGTTTCCGCGTGTGAAGCGCTTGGCCTTCCTGTCCGAGAGGTCTCGAAAGACGACGTACAAGTGCGGCGCGGTCAGATGGACGATCTTGCCGAGGCCCCACTTCGGGTGCTCCACGAGCATCCCCAGGGTGAGCTCGGCCCCGTCCGCCATCGAGCGCGATCAGCTCGTCGGGTCGTCGGTCGGCACCGGCGGATCGAGCACGTCCGTGTCGGTCGCGTCGGTGTCGTCATCGACGTCCTCGTCCTCGTCATCGTCCGCGGCCTCCACGCGCAGCCCAGCGGTGGTCGCGGCCTGGCGAATGTCGCCGAGGATCGGCCCCTCATCGGCGCCGGCGATCTGGAGGACCGCGGCGATGCCGTTGATCACCTTGATCCACTGGTTGCGCGCGTCGCGCTTCTTCGTGAGCGCGCCGTGCGCGGCGCCGGTGTCCGAGCGGCGCTTGTCGAGCGCGCCGATCTCGGTCGCGACCTGCTGGAGCTCGTCGTAGAGCGCCTCGAACGTCACGCCCTCGATCGTCTCCAGCTTGCGCAGGAGCGCGCGGTGCGGGGCGGTCACACGCTTGGCCCGCATCGCGGCCTCGCCGGCCTGCTCGATGAAGGCGGCGTTGACGATCGAGCGGCCGGTCGCGAGGACCGCCGCGAGCACCTCCGCGAGCTGCTCGCGGATCGACACGTCTCGAGTCGCGGCCATCTCGCTCAGCAGACGGTCTTCGATGCACCGCGCGAGCTCGTCGTGCCGGTGATCCTTCTGCTTGAGCAGGCGGGTGAGCTTCTTGATCTCGGCTTTGCTCGGAGGCTGCGCGCCGATCACGCCGGCGTGCGCCGCCTCGAGATCCACGATCAGCACCGCGGCCTTGGGCACGGCGTCGAGCGCCAGCCGCTGCGGTGAGTCCGGCAGCAGGATGTCCCCGCTGAGCTTCACCATCTCACGGGTGCGAAGATTCTTGAGCGCCATCGTTCCCCCTGTGTCGGGCTTGCTTCGAATCGACCTCGACCATGGTTACGGAGATCGGTCCGTCGTGCAAGCACGAATGTCACAGAGGCGCGACAGCGCGCCTCGCGTGTTAGGGACGGCTGGGGATCGGCCACGCGATCCGCTTCTTGGCGGGAAGACGGGAAGGCGGGGAGGCGGGAAGGGGAGGCTCGAACAGGCCTACCGGGGCCCCGGCGCGCATGTGAGCAGATGGATCAGCGCTGTGAGGGTCGGCCGAGGTCGCATCGGTTCGTCCAATCATCGCGCGGCGCCCCACGGAGGCCGGCTCGGCGCTCCGAACCATCGGGAGGGCACGGTCGAGGGCCCTCTCGGCCCACTGAACCATCGCGAGGCCCCGCTCGAGGCCCGCGCGGCGGTTCGAAC
>JAEZBP010000932.1 GCA_023427125.1 Pseudomonadota bacterium
CGCCCGAAGCGCAGCGAGGAGCGTAGTGTACCTACGTGACGAGCGAGCATCGGACGTACGGCCAATGGTTCCGGCGAGATGCGGTGTGACACGGCGCACTCGTGAATAATCCGGGCTAGGGAGAGGAGAGTAGCGGGAGGAGCTCGTCGGGGGCGGCGATGAGGTGCTGCGCGCCCGCGGCCTCGAGCTCCTCGCGGCTGCGCATGCCCCACAGCGCGCCGACCGAGATCATGCCCGCGCGCGCGGCCGTCTCGACGTCGACCGGCGTGTCGCCCACGAAGAGGATCTCACTCGCCGACAGGCCCATCGCGGAGGCGATCTCGAGCGCGCCGCTCGGGTCGGGCTTCTTCGTGCGCTCGTCGCGCGTGCCGAGCACCAGCGTGAACGGGTGCCGCGGAAAGAGTCCCCGCACGAGCTCCACCGTGGCCGCGTGCGGCTTGTTGCTCAGCACGCCCGTCGGCACGCCCCGCGCCTCGAGCACGTCGAGCAGGCTATCGATGCCGTCGTAGGCGCGGGTGTGCACCGCGAGCGCCTCGAAGTAGCGCGCCTGGAACGCGGCGAGCGCGCGCTCTTCCAGCTCGGCGCGGGACCCCAGCGCGCGCCGGATCAGCATCCGCGCGCCGTCGCCGACCATCCGCTCGACCTCGGCGTCGGCGAAGCGCGGCAGCGCGAGCTCGCCGAGCACGTGGTTCACCGCCGCCGCGATATCGCGGAGGCTGTCGGCGAGGGTGCCGTCGAGATCGAAGATGACGCCGCGCATGATGCGCGGAGGCTAACGCGCCGCCGCGCGCTGCCCAGATCAGAGCGTGATCTCCCCGCCGACCCTGCCGGTCGCCGAGAAGGTGAACGTGTCGAGCCCTTGCCCCTCTTGGCGGAGCGGGAGCCAGCGCGCCTGGTAGCCGATCCCGACGAAGAAGCCGTGCTCGCGATAGTCGAGCTGAACCGTGAAGAATCCGCCGGCGGCGAGGGACGTGTCGATCCCGATCCTCGGCGCGAGCTCGTTCCACAGCACCGACGCGCCGAGCCCACCGCCGAGCTCGAGCCCGCGCGGGCCGCGACGAACGACCCACGCGCGGTAGGTCGCGGCAGCGTCGACCTCCAGCGTGAGGATCTTCCCGAGGGTGGTGCCGGCGCGCAGCATCCCGCCGAAGCCAGAGGGCGCGTGTAGGCGCAGATCCAGCGCCGCCACGGCGCCTGTCCACTCGATCGGCTCGCCGGGCTCGCGGAGCTGCGCGGCGCCATGAGCGAAGCCGATCTCGAGCGCGCTGCGTCCGGGCGTCTCCTGCGCGTGCGCCGAAGGGACGAGCGACGTCGAGATGAGCGATGTCGAGATGAGCGATGTCGCGATGAACGTCGCGAGAGTGAGCATCAGTGCGCGCATGAGTCGGATCTCCTATTCGGAAGCGGCGGGTTGGGCGGTCAGCACGATCGGGTAGGCGCTCATGTCGGTGACGAGGCCCGGCTCGACACGGACGAAGAGCTGCAGGCCGAGCTCGCGCGCGGAGTAGCCGCTGTAGAGCGTGCCGTTCGCCTCGAGCTGGAGCGCGATGAAGTAGTCGCCGGGGGCGGCGGGGACGACGAAGCTGCGATCGAAGAGCGCGTCGCGTGCGAAGAAGTCGCGAGGCGCGTCCGCCTCGACCGGCGGCCCGATCCCGAACCCGCCGGGCGGCGCCGCCGGGTCGCTCGATAGCGCGAGCGCGGTCGGGCTCGCGTTGGGGACGCCGGGCACCTCCGCGAAGCGGCCGCGGATCCAGCCGACCTCGGCCTGCTCGGACCCGTCGAAGCTCGAGACGTGGGTATGGCAGACGGTGCAGGAGCCGTTGCCGACGCGACCCTCGAAGCGAGGATCGATCGACTCGCTCGTGACGCCCATCGAGCCGAGCGCGTGAGAGCCCAGCGAGCGCTCGGTCGCGGGGCGCCGGGCGAGCCCGGCCGCGACGTCCTCGGCGTGACGCATCCTGCGGTCGACCTCCCCGCGCCATGGCCAGCGCTCCGCGCCGTTCGTGCGCAGCGCCGTGAAGTACGCGCGGCGCGCGGCGTCGAGGTCACCCTCGCGGAGCGCCATGTCACCGATCATCGCCATCAGCGCGGGGACGCCGTAGGGCGCGATCGGCGAGTCGAAGATGCGGCGCGAGCGCTCCACCGAGCGGCGATCGGTGGCCGTCTGGAGCGCGGCGCTCGCGGCGCTGACCTCGTCGAACACGCGGCGGGCCTCGCCGATCAGCGCGGGCGATGCGCCCTCGTAGCTGCCGATCGAGAGCGTGAGGCCGACGAGGTTGAACTCCGGGTAACGCTCGCCGGACGCGCGCAGCGCCTCGAACGCGCTCTCCATCGCGTCCTCGTCGCGGGCGCTGCGCGCCACCGCGAAGCGGATGAACGCGTGCCACATCGGGAGTCGGTCGTCGTCGGGGAGCGCCTCGATCGCTTCCTCGAACGCGGCGAGCCCCTCGCCGGCGAGCGCGGGGCGGCCGATCTCGTACACGCCGAGCATCGCGGCCGCGCCGATCGCGCGCGAGCGCTCGGGCCCGGCGGGCACGTCGTCGTGGAGCCAGCGCCACACGTCGTCGAAGGCGCGGAGGTCGTAGCCCATCGTCCACATCACCGCGGCGAGGGGATCGGCGGGATCGGTCGGCCGCGGCGGAGGCCTCTCCGGCGCGACGAAGGTCGCCGGCGGTGCGACCTGATCGGGCGTGACGCAGCCGGCGAGGAGGAGCGCGATCACGCCGACGGATCGGAGCGACGTCGCGCAGCGGAGCGACCGATGCAGCTTCATGGGCGGAGGCTAGGGAGCCGGGCCGCTCGCCTCCATCCATCGAAGGTCACGAACGAGGGTCATGCCCCATCCATGACCTGCCGCTCCCGAGCCGGATCAGATCAAGCCGAGCTCCTTGGCGCGGATCGCCGCCTCGGTGCGGCTCGCGACGCCGAGCTTCTCGAAGATGCTCGTGACGTGGTTCTTGACGGTTCCCTCGGTCACGAAGAGCGCCGCCGCGATCTCCTTGTTCGACGCGCCGCGGCCGAGGTGTCGCAGCACCTCGAGCTCCCGCGCGGTGACCAGCGAGGCGGGCGCGGAAGGTTGCGCGCGGAGCCTGGACAGCTCGGCGATCACCTTCGACGCGATCGACGGCTGGAGGAACGACTCGCCCCGCGCCGCCGCGCGGATCGCCTCTCCGAGCCGCGCGGACGACGCGTCCTTGAGCAAATAGCCGCACGCTCCGGCGCGCAGCCCCTCGAAGATCGCCTCGTCGTCGTCGAACGTCGTGAGCACGACGACCTTGCAGCGCGGCTGCTGGATCGAGAGCCGCCGCGTCGCGGCGATGCCATCGAGCACCGGCATCTTCAGGTCCATCAGGACGACGTCGGGGCGGAGGCGCTCGCATGCGGAGAGGGCCTCCTCTCCGTGGGCCGCCTCGCCGACGACGTCGAGCTCGGGATCCGCCGACAGCACCGCGCGCAGCCCCTCGCGAAAGAGCGACTGATCGTCGACGACGAGCACGCGGATGCGCCTCACGCCGGCACCTCGACCTCGACGCGCATGCCCTCGCCGCGCGCGGTGTCGATCGTGACCGATCCTCCCACCAGCGCGACCCGCTCTCGCAAGCCGGCGAGCCCGTTCCCGGGCGTGAGCGTGCCCGCGCCCTCGCCATCGTCCTCGACCCGCAGCACGACCTTCTCCTTCGTGTACACGAGGTGCACCGTCACCGCGCGCGCGCTGGCGTGCCGCCGTGCGTTGGTCAGCGCCTCCTGCGCCGCGCGATAGAGCGTGAAGCCGACGGCGCCCGGCAGCGGGCGAGGCGCGCCCTCGGTCACCAATCGCACCGGAGGCCCCGACTCGCTCGATCCCTCGACGAGCTCCGCGATCGCCTTGGCGAACGCCTGCGGGCTCGACGGCGACACGCGCAGCATCGACACCGATCGGCGCAGCTCGCCGAGGCCCTCACGCAGGATCTGCTGCACGCGCTCGAGCCTCGCGCCCACCGTTGCGTCTCCCACCTCGGTGCGCGCGGCCTCGAGCTGCACGGTCGCGACCGTGAGCGTGTGCCCGAGGCCGTCGTGCACCTCGCGCGCGATGCGGTTGCGCTCCTTGGTGGTCGCGAGCTCCTCGACCTGCGTGACGTACTCGGCGAGCTGCTCGTTCGCGCGGCGCAGATCACCCAGCAGGCGCTCGACCTCGACGCGCGCCGTCCGCTCGCGCCGCATGAGCCGCGAGAACACCACGACGAATCCGGCGGCGGACGCGAAGCCGACGCACGACTGCAGCGACACGGCGACCGAGTACTGGCGCGCCACGATCGCCGCGAAGCTCGCGATCAGCGCGGTCACCAGCGCGAGCGCGGTCGAGAGGCGGAGGAAGAGCACCGCCGTGCTGACGAGCGGCATCGCGATCAGGAAGCCGCGCCCCTCGCTGAGCGCGAGCACGGCGATGACGAGCGGCACCTGCACGAGGAGCACGACGGCGACCTTGTCCGGATCGCGTCGCTCCGCCCATGCCATCCCGGCGGGGGGGGGGGGGCGGGGGGGGGGGGGGGCCGGGG
>JAEZBP010000260.1 GCA_023427125.1 Pseudomonadota bacterium
GAGGTGCGCCGCGCGCATCGAGGGCGCCTGCCCCGAGGACTGACGCGGGCCGTCGGGTCGCGTCGGCGAGCTCGGCGGGACAAGCGGCGAGGGCCCCTACCCGTCCCGGAGAGTCGAGGTGCGTTCAGCTCGGAGGCGCCACCAGCTCGCGGATGCCTCCGCTCGCGCGGGGGCCGCGACCGGCGCCGCCGATCGCGCGCAGGCGAATCGGCAGCGCGCTCGCCGGGCCCATCGTGATCCCGTTCACCTTCGGGTCGATGCGCACCCCGGGTCGCTCGGGCGAGCGCGCCGGAGGAGCGCCGCGAGCGCGAGCGCCGCGAGCCCCACCGGTTGCAAGAGCAGCACCGCGAGGGCGGCGCGCACTCCCGCCGCGTCCGCGAGCGCGCCGAGCGCGAACGGCAGCGCGAGCGTGAGCGGCGTGAAGAGGGGGGCCGCCGCATTGACCGCGCCGGAGCGAGCCGGCAAGGCGGCGTAGGCCTGCGCGGAGGCGATCGGATAGAGGGGCGCGGCGGTCGCGCCGACGGCGGCGAAGAGGATCGCCGAGAGCCACACGCTCGGCGCCATCCACCAAGCGACGTACGCGAGGGCGCAGGTCGCGCTCGACGCGAGGAGCAGGCGGAGCGGCGCGACGCGGGCCAAGAGCCGCTCGGTGATCATCGCGCCGGCGATCGCGCCCGCGATGCCGGCGCCGAAGATGATCGAGCGCCCGAGCGTGTCCACGCCGAGCTCGTCGCGGAGGTAGAGCGCGGCGAAGACGATCACGATCTCGTCGAGCAGATCGCAGAGCGCGGCGGCGCCCAGCCAGACCAGCAGCGACCGGTTGCGCAGCGCGGCGGCGGCGCCGGCCCACACGCTCTCGTCCTCGTCCTCGTCCTCGTCCGCGCCCTCGGCAGGCTTCGGAAACGACCGGCTCGCGAGCAGGGCGGCCCACGCCAGCACCGCGGCGCCGACGATGGCGTAGCCCGCCCGCCAGCCGAGGCCCGACGCCGCCAGGAACGCCAGCAGCATCGGCGCGCCGAGATCGCCGAGTTCGCCGAGCAGCGCCCAGCGGGCGAGCACGCGCTCGCGCTGATCGGGGTGCGCGTCCACGAGGCTCGCCTGCGAGAGCGCGACGCCGCTGCCGCTGCCGACCCACGCGAGCGCGACGGCCGCCGCGAGGACCCATGGGGTTGGCGCCAAGGCGGCCGCGAACGCCGCCACCGCCATCGCGAAGAGCCCGCCGCAGACGAACCACTTGCGAGGGTAGCGGTCGGCCAGGACGAAGATCACCGGCTCGACCAGCAGGGCGACCACGCCCGGCACCAAGAAGAGCACCCCGAGCGTCTCGGCGTACGAGGTCTCGAGCCCGGCGCGGATCTCGGCCGAGGCCACGGACGGAACACCGCTGTAGAGCTCGTCGAGCAGCTCCACGCCGAGCAGCAGCGCCGTCAGGATCGTCAGCCGCCGCGCAGCAGCGGCAGCCGTCGGAGTCGATCAGATGGGCTCGGTCTCGCGCCGCGACATGCCTGCAACGTAGGTCCGCGTCAGGATCGCGTCGAGGCGCCGACATCGGCCGCCCTCGCGCGGCGCGATCGGGAGGCGTATCGTGGCCGGCATGCGTGACGCCCTCCGGATCGCGATGCTCGCCCTCTGCGCCTCCTGCTCCGGCTCGCTCACCTGCGACGACGCGCTCTGCCTCGAGGGCAGCGTCGAGTGCCGTGGCGACGCGATCGTCGTCTGCGAGCGGCAGTCGAGCGGGTGCGTGGGCTGGAGCGAGCCCTCTCCCTGCGCGCCGCGCTCGTGCAGCCTCGGCGCCTGCTCGGACACGTGCACCGACGAGTGCGCGGCCGGTGAGCGCCGCTGCGCCGGCGACGCGGTGCAGACGTGCGGGCAGGGCGACTCCGACGCGTGCACCGACTGGCTCGCGCCGGTGGCGTGCGCGAGCGGCGAGGCCTGCAGCGGGGGCGCGTGCGGAGGCGCGTGCGCGGACGCCTGCACCGGCACCGAGCGGCGCTGCAGCGGCGACGGAGTCATCGAGTGCGGCGATCGCGACGGCGACGGCTGCCGCGAGTACGGGCCCGTCGTGCCCTGCGGAGCGGGGGAGAGCTGCGACGCCGGCGCGTGCGTGCCGATCGGATCGTGCACCGACGAGTGCACGGAGAGCGGCTGCGATGGCGACTTCTTCGAGGCGTGCGGCGACTTCGACTCCGACCCTTGCATGGACCGGAGCGCGGGCACGCCCTGCGGCTCGAGCGATCCGTGCGTGATCGGCTCGTGCGCCGCGAGCGGCTGCGTGAGCGCCCCGGTCGTGTGCGACGCGCCGCCGGCCTCCTCGTGCACCGACGCCGACACGCTGCGCGTGTACGACGCGCTCGGCGTCTGCGGAGCCGGGGGCTGCACCTACCCGTTCACCGACACGACCTGCCCGATGGGCTGCGCGGGCGGCGCGTGCGTCACGAGCGGCTGCTCGCCCGGCCCGGTCACGACCACGACCGCCAACCCGAGCCCCCCGGCCGCCTCGAGCGTCCACGCCAGCGTCTTCGACGGGCGCTGCGGCGCGGCGGTCGGACAGATCTTCCCGCCCTCGGCGCCGTGGAACCAGTCGGTGCGCACGACGTGTGTCGACCCGAGCTCGCGCGCGGTGATCGACTACCTCGAGGCCGTGGTCACCGGCTCGCAGACCTTCCGCATCGACATGGGCACCTCGAGCGACCTCTACGGCTTCAACCCGCTCGCCGCCGACGACAGCGTGACCCACCGCTCGTTCACGCCGACCGGCGACTTCTTCACGACGCACTGCGACCGCACGCCGGTCCCGGTGCCCGCGATGGGGAGGCTCGAGGGCGAGGCCAACTACACCTGCAGCTCGGACGGCGACTGCCACCTGACGGTCTTCGACACGGCGGAGTGCCGGCTCTTCGAGATGTGGCGCGCCAACGACGCGCTCGGCAGCTTCGCGGGCGGCTGCCTCTCGGTGTGGACCAACACCCACGCGCTCGCCGCCGACCTGCGCGGACTGAGCTGCACGAGCGCGGACGCCGCCGGCTTTCCGATCATGCCGATGCTGATCACGCCGCAGGAGATCCGCGCCGGTCGCATCAACCACGCGCTGCGCTTCATCCTGCCGAACAACGCCGTGCAGCGGCGGGTGTACGTGCGGCCCGCGACGCACAACCCGCTCTCGGGCGGCTCGCCGACCGCCGGTCCGGCCGGCACCATGGCCCCGCCCTACGGCGTGCGCCTGCGCCTCCGCGCGGACTTCCCGACGGCGGGCCGCTCCCCCGGCGCGCGCGCGATCATCGAGGCGCTCAAGGAGTACGGCATGTTCCACGCCGACGGCGGCAACGTGACCTTCATCGCGTCGAACGACGTGTACTCGACCGCGCGCTGGTCGGACGCCGACATCGCGCTCAGCCCCTCCGAGCTGCGCTCGGCCGGCATGCGCTGGACCGACTTCGAGGTGGTGAGCGACCTGAGCGACACCGAGTCGATGTCCTCGGTCAGCTGCTCGCGCACCCCGCTCTGAGTTGGCTGTGCGCGCGCTTTGCGAGCGCGCGGGCCGAGCTACGCGGCGCCGACCCGCCGGCGCTTCCCATCCCCGGTCTCGAGTCAGCCGGAACCGCTCCGCTCGGCTCGGCGTTCCCCGAGCGCCGTGATCTCGCGACACCCGTTGAGCGCTGCACGCGCCCCGGCGGCGATCTCGCTCCCGGAGACCGATCCCCCGCTCCGAAGACACCCATCCCCCGCTCCGAAGACACCGGTCCCCCGCTCCGAGGACACCGGTCC
>JAEZBP010000952.1 GCA_023427125.1 Pseudomonadota bacterium
GCCCTGAGCTCTCGCTCGGGCGCCTTCTCTGCCGAGGATCGCTCTCGCTGCTTACATGCGAATCGCCACCCGGATGGCGTCTCGAACCAGCGAGGAGGTCTCCACCTCGAGCTGCGCGCTCAGCGCCGCCCTCGCGCTGCCGATCCGGCCGAGAGACCACGCGGCGGCCTGGCGGACCATCGCGTCCGAGTCACCGCGGAGCATCGCCTCGAGCGCCGGCGTCGCCTCCGACACGCGGAAGGTGCCGAGGGCGAGCGCCGCGCGCCGCCGAACCTCCACGGAGTCGTCGGCGAGGAGGCCCATCAAGGCCTCGTGCTCGCGGAAGAAGTTCACGTAGAGCACCTGCCCGACCGCCGCCTCACGCACCGACGCGTCACTGTCGGTGAATGCCTGGACGATGCCGGTGACCGCCGCCGGCGCGTTGATCCGACCGAGGCCCCGCACCGCCGCCGCGCGCACTCCCGCGTCTCCGTCCTCGAGAGCCGCCGCGAGGTACGCCACGCCGTGCGGATCCATGAACTCGCCGATGGCCTCGGCCGCCCGGGCGCGCCGCACCGGGTCGGCGTCGTTCGCGAGCACGGTCCTGATCTCGCGGAACACGCCCGCGAACCCGAAGGGCCGACGGCGCAGCCACCACGCCGCCATCTCGCGCACCCGCGCGTCGCCGTTCTCGAGCAGCTGCCGCTGGAGGAGCGGCACGCACGCGTGGCACTCGACCCGCTCACCGTACTCGAGGAGGCGCGTGAGCCGCTCCGGCGAGCCACCCTCGATGGCCTGCATGAGCGTCGCCTGGTCCGGCGCCTGCGTGCCCGGGCTGAGCTCGCCGCGCGCCCGGTCGTGGCCGCTCGCCGAGTCGTTGTCCTGCGCGGACGCCGGCGCCGTCAGCAGCGCGGCCGCGACGAGGGTGATGCCCATTCCGAAGTGCTTCATGATCCAACTCCCCTTCCGGCTCGTCATCACGGGTACTCCGTGGCCAGCGACCAGTCGTAGCCGCCCTCGACGTTCCAGCGCGAGTAGTACTGGCCGCCGAGGTCCGCCATCTGAATCAGGATCATCCGATCCTCGCGGCTCATCGGCGCGCCGCCGACATCCTCCGGGTGCATCGGCCGATCGGCCCACGCCCGGTCGGCGTCGTCGCCCTGCGCCGTGACGTTCACCACCTCGATCAGGCGGCTCGTGCGCGCCTCGCCCGGCGTGACCCACTCCGGCGGGACGTCGCCGGTCGCCATCGAGTCGCCCATCATCGCCGACGGGTAGAGCAAGGTGACGTAGGAGGCCGGATAGCTCACCACCTCGTTCTCGTAGAAGACCTCGAGGAGGCGATCGCTCAGGTCAAGGTAGGGGATCTGATAGGTCAGCATCTCCCCCTCCATCGTCGTCACGTCGACCTGGTAGGTGCGGCCCGCGAAGGGATCGGACGCGCCGCCCGAGTGGCAGCCGACGCAGTTGCGATCGAAGACGTCCTGCACGTTGGCGACGCTCGCCGCGCCGTACCAGGGCAGCTCGACGCGCTCGGGGATCGCCACGTTCGTCCGCACGTCGGGGCCGACCTGCTGGGCCAGGGTCGTCGGGCCCATCCGCGGGAGGACGCGCTCGGAGCGCGACTCGTGGCAGCCGCCGCAGTTGCGCGTCTCGCCGGGCATCGCCTGAATCCACAGCATCTGGTTGCGGATCGAGAGGCCATAGCGATCGATCGGCTGGAGGTGGACCGGGATGTACGGCGGCACCTCCGCGCGCCAGCTCCCGTCGGGGAACACCGGTGTCTCGCCCAGGATCGCCGCTCCCTCGTGCATCGTCAGGCCGAACTGGCCGACCGCGCCGATCTCGCTCGAGAAGCCCTCGATGATCCGCACCGCGACCGCGTCGCCGAGCGCCTGGCCGAGCGGCGTGCCGTCGAACTGCGCGCCGCTGACGTTCTCGTTCAGCGAGGTCTGGGTGATGTCGATCGAGCCGATGATCGCAGGGGTGTTCGCGTCGTAGGTGCCGTCGACCACCGGCGCGATGACCGGCGGCTCCGCGCGCGGGCGGACCGGCATCGCGTACACGTCCCAGAAGCCCGGGCGGTCGTACACCAGCGTGCGCGCGCCGCTCTCGGGATCGAGCAGGTAGATGCCGAAGTCGGGCGCGACGTTCGCGAGCTCGCTGCGGTCGTTCACGTCACCGTCGGCCCACGACACGATCATGCGGCCGTCTCCGAGCGGGCGAGGGTTGCGGTAGCGGCCGATGCCGCTCGGCGGCGACGCCTCGTCGGTCGGGACCTCCGGCGTCAGCGCCTGGAACGTGGCCTGCTGAACGTCGTAGCGCAGGCTCGGATCGGGCGAGGTCCGCGAGCGCGCGTCGACGCGGTAGAGCGCGCCGGCCTGGATGGTGCCGCGGCGGCTCGTCGCGACCGACACGAAGACGCCGGGCTCGATCTCCTGCGCCTGCACCAGGCTGTTGAAGTCCTTGCCGAACTGGCCGGCGATCGCGGTCATGTTCGTGCAGTCGGGGTTCATGTGGAAGAGCTTGACGTCGTTGACGGGCCCGAGGTGCTCCCAGCGCGAGAAGCCCAGCGTGCCGTCGCTCATCAGGAAAGGCTCCGCGGTGTGCGAGAGGTTCTGCGAGCAGAGGCGCCGGTCCGCGTCGCCGGTCTCGACCGAGATGGTCGCGATCTGCGTGACCTCGCGGCTGTGGTTGTACTCGTCGGCCCGCGTGCCCATCACGGTGTAGGGCTGGCTCGTGACGAACGCGATGCGGTCGCCCGGCAGGTAGATGGGCTTCACGTCGTCGTAGTCGCCGAAGGTGAGCTGGCGGATGCCGCTGCCGTCGATGTTGGCGACGAAGAGGTGGTAGCGGTTGTCGCCCGCGTGGCGCATCGACATCACAACCTGGCTGGCGTCGAAGCTCAGATCGATTCCGTTGATGTCGACGCCCTCGAGCGGGACACCGTCGATGCTCTCGGTCAGGTTACGGAGGACCCCGTCCGGCGTCGGCGGCTCGAGCACGAACACGCCGCCGCCCGGCTCGTAGCGCCGGTAGTCGATGGTCTGCCCGCTCCCGCCGGTCACGTTGTGCGAGCCGTCGCCGCGGTCGTAGGCGCGCTGGACGAAGACCAGCGCCTCCACTCCGGGGAGCACGGTCTCGCCGGGCCCGCTGCCACACCCGGCCAGGCCGGTCGTGAGAGCGACCAGCGCAACTCCGGCCCACCTCGGTAGGTCGCGCTGCTGTGAACGCTGCTGTGAACGCTCGCGCTTCGGTGCTCGCTGCCGCATCACGCCTCCTCCGAGTACACGCATGGGACCGGTGCCGTTTGCACCGACCGTTCCACCTCGTCACAGCGCGAAAGAGCGGAATTTCTGCAGGCTTTGCGGGGTTCTCGGCCCCCGCGCCACGCTCCTCGTGGGGGGCCGCGCCCCCAGGAGACTGCCCGTTCCATCCTCGCGCGCTATAGTCGGCCGGACATGAGGCGCGCCGTCACCGCTCTCTCGATCGTCGGGCTCGTCCTCGCCACGAGCGCGACCGCGGAGGCCGACTGGCTCTCCGACGCGACCCGCAGCTTCGAGCAGGCGCTCGCCTCGGGGAGCTGGGGCTTCGCGCTCTTGCTCGCGTTCGCCGCCGGGCTGCTCAGCTCGCTGACCCCCTGCGTCTATCCGATGATCGCGATCACGGTCAGCATCTTCGGCGCGAGCCAGGCCAAGTCGAAGCTCCACGGCGCGGGGCTCTCGACGATGTACGTGCTCGGCATGTGCGCGCTCTTCACCCCAGCCGGGCTGGTGGTGGGGCTGACCGGAGGCGTCTTCGGCGCGGAGCTCGGCAACCCGTGGGTGGTCGGCTTCCTCGCCGTCGTCTTCCTCGCGATGGCCGCCTCGATGTTCGGCGCGTTCGAGCTGGCGTTGCCGCCCTCGCTCCAGAACCGCCTCGCGCAGATGGGGGGCCTGGGCCCCAAGGGCGCGTTCGTGCTCGGGCTGGTCGGCGGCCTGATCGCCGCGCCGTGCACGGGGCCGGTGCTCACGGTGCTGCTCGCGTGGATCGGCACCACGCAGAACGCGGTCCTCGGCGGCGGCGCGCTCTTCCTCTACGCGGTCGGGCTCGGCCTACCGACCTGGTTGGTCGGCACCTTCGCGATCAACCTGCCGAAGTCCGGCGCGTGGCTCGACTCCATCAAGAGCCTCTTCGGCATCGTGATGGTCGGCGCCGCGCTCTGGTTCGCGCGGGACTTCATCGGCCTGCTCGATCTCGTCGAGCGGACGCCGACGTGGATCCTCGCGAGCGCGGTGCTCCTCGGCCTCGGCCTCGCCCTCGGCGCGGTGCACCTGAGCTTCCATGGCGCGGACAAGGCCACCCTCGCGCGCAAGGCGTCGGGCATCGCGCTCGCGGTCGCCGGCGGGCTCGGCGTGGTGCTCTGGCTGGGCGCGCCGCCGGTCCTGCCCCCGGGCGCCGAGATCGAGTGGATGGACGACTACGAGGAGGCTCGCGCGCTCGCCGAGCGGGAAGACAAGCCGCTCCTGGTCGACTTCGGCGCGTCGTGGTGCGGCGCCTGCCAGGAGCTCGACCGGCACACCTTCAGCGATCGGCGCGTGATCGCGGAGGGGCGCCGCTTCGTCCCGGTGCGGCTCGATCTGAGCTCCGGCGAGGAGAAGACCCGCGGTGAGCGGATCCTCGCGCGGTACGAGCAGCGGGGCCTCCCCCTCGTGGTGCTCCATCACGCGAGCGGTGAGGAGTCGGCGCGAGTGACCCAATTCGTCGAGGCGGAACAGATGGTGCAGTTGATGCGCGCCGTCCGATGATCTCGCACACGGTGCTCCTCACGACGGTGTTCCTCTCGGCGTGCGATCCGGTCGACGTCGGGCCGGACGCGTACGTCCCGGCTGCGCTCGAGGTCGGCAACGGCCACGTCGCGTTCGTGTCGTTCGAGGACGGCGACACCCTCGAGTTGGTGCGGGGCGTCCAGGGCCTGCAGCACGTCTGGGTGGCGCTCCGGGTCTGGGGGATCGAGCCGCGCGGAACGATCCTGAATCTCTCGCTGGTGCGGGACCGCGACGCCGCGGTGGTCTCGCAGCCCCTCCACGTCCGCGTGAGCCTCACGCCGGTGGAGGGCGAGCCCTACAGCGAGGTCACCGGCCTGACGCTGGTGGTCCCGGTCCCCGAGGAGGCGCTCGACGAGGCGCTGACCCTGCGCGCCAGCGTCACCGAGGCGGGTGAGGGAGGCGAGGTCGTCGCGCTCGAGCGCCCGGTCCGTGTGGCGTGGAGCCCCGGCGGCTACTGACCTCCGGTTGCGTGCGAGCCCGGTTGTCCTAGGAACCGGAATGGTGACCCTGCTCTCCATCCCCTGGATCCGGCCCGAGCCGTTTCGGCTCGTCCCGCTGCCGGACCTCGGCGTGGAGTGGCTGCCGGACGCGATCTACGTCCACGTGTTCGGCATGATGGTCGCGCTCGGTGTGCTGGTCGGGGCGCTGGTCGCCGATCGCAAGGGCCGGCGCGAGGGGATCCACCCGCGCGTCCTCGGCGAGCTGATGGGCTATGTGATGATCGGCGGCTTCGTGCTCGGGCACGTGCTCGATGCCGTCTTCTATCACTGGGACACGGTCGTCGCGCAGCCGCTCTTCCTGCTGCAGATCTGGAACGGGCTCTCGTCGTTCGGCGGCTTCGTGGGGGCGGTGGTCGGCGGCTTGATCTGGGCGCGCATGCGCAAGGCAGACCTGATCGCCTTCGCGGATCCGATCGCGTTCTCCTTCCCCTTCGGGTGGACCTTCGGGCGGATCGGCTGCTTCTTCGCGCACGATCACCCGGGCTCGGTGACCACGTTCTTCCTCGGTGTGGAGGACTACCGCATCACGGGGATGCTCGGGCCCTGGCAGACCCGCCACGACCTCGGGCTCTACGAGGCGATCTTCAGCGCGATGGTCGCGGTGCTCTTCCTCGGGCTCGGCCGCAAGCGGCGACGCCGCGGGCTCTACCTGGCGCTCCTGCCGATCGTCTACGCGCCGGTGCGCTTCGGGCTCGACTTCCTGCGCGCGACCGACGTGCCGCAGGCCGACCCGCGCTTCTTGGGGCTCACGCCCGGGCACTACGGGGCGATCGCGCTCCTGCTGGTCGGTGTGGCGGTCGCGGCGTGGGTGTGGCGGCGGCCCGAGCCGACCATCCCGGGCGACCTCGGCTACCGACCGGAGCCCGAGCCCGTGAGCGAGCCCGCCGAGCCGGCCGCCGAGGCCGAGCCTCCGCCCGCCGCGGCCGGCGAGTCGAAGCCAGCGTAGTTTCGGGCCCGAAGGGCCGGTCGGCTCACGCGAGGGTACATTGAGCGCGATGGCTCGCTCGGAGCGTGACGCGTTTCTCGCGGGCGCGATCGTCTCGGTGGCGATCCACGTGACGCTCGTCGTGCTCCTGGTGAGGCTCCCGAGCGCGAGCGAGCTCGCGCTGGCCGCGCGCGAGCCCTACGAGGTCGAGCTCGACGCGCCCGGCATCGAGAGCGGCGTGCCCGGCGCAGCGAGCCGAGGCGCCGCGCCGACCGACGCCGATCGCGCGGTGGCCGGCGGGTCCTCGTCACGGCAGAACATCGACGCGCAGGATCGCGGCCAGGGCGGAGACGCGGTAGGTGCGCGCGACGCGATCCTGCTCATGCAGCGCGCCGAGGGGATCGTCCTGTTCGACTCGCCGCTCAACAACCTGGCGAGCGCGCAGACCCAGCGCATCCGGACCGCCCGCTCACGCGCGACGCTCGAGCGCCGGCGCGCCACGCCGAACCCCGAGGACGCCGCGTTCCTCGCGTCGGGCCCCGGCACCCACCCGGAGCGCCGGCCGGTC
>JAEZBP010000999.1 GCA_023427125.1 Pseudomonadota bacterium
CCGCACGCCTCACCGCCCTCGCCGAGGGCAGGCTCGCAGTAGGCGCCCTCGTCGCAGTCGCCGTCGTCGGCGCACGCGTCGCCGGGCTGCACGCACGCGTCGGCGAAGCACACCTCGCTGGCGCCGCAGCAGACGTCACCGCAGGCGCTCTCGACCGCGCAGCACACGTCGCCCTCGCAGATCCCCGAGGGACACGGGCTGCACTCGAGCTCGCCCGCGTCGGCCCGCCCTCCGTCCGGCGCGCCGGGGACGCACACGCCATCGCGGCACTGCGCGCCGGCGGGGCAATCGGTGGAGGACGTGCAACCCACCGGCTCGGGATCGGAGCAGCCGAGGCCCGCGATCCCGAGGAGCAGAGAGAGAACGATCCGCGGTGCGATGGACATCCGAGGAAGGCTATGGGCCCGCTCGGCGCTTGTCAGGCGACTGGCGCCGATAGAGGGCTCCTTGGCGCGCCCCGGGCTAGCTAGGGCGCGGAGGCGAGCGCGAAGCCGAGGCCCGAGTTGAGCGTGCCCGGCGAGAAGAGCCGGTCGGTCGCGCGGTCGGCGATGGTGGTGAAGGGGGCGAACGCGCCGGTACCCTCCGGGCTCCGGGCGAACGACTGGTCGGGGGCGACCGTCATGCCGAAGCTGATGGAGTCGAGGAGCACCGCGGGCGTGTTCGTCGCCGTGAGGAAGACGCTGTCGCCACCGTCGTTCAGGCCGAGCGACATGCTGGCAGCGATCGCGCGGGCGTCGCCGAGGTGGGTGGCGGTGACCACCGCGCACCACGGGTGGGTTTCGGTCGAGGTGCTGGGGCGGGCGCCGCCGAAGACCACGAGGGCCTCCCCCGGCCCGAGGATCTCCGCCGCGAGCACGACGCGAGGAGTCGTCCCCGCGCCGCTCATCCAGCTGTTCTCCTCCCAGATCGACACGCCTCCCAGCTCGATCGGGTGCGCGCTCACGTTGATCAGCTCGACGAACTCGTCGTTGTTCGCCTGTCTCTCGCCGTTGCAGTTGGCGTCACCAGAGACCGCCGGCGGTGGAGCGTAGACGACCTCGTTGATCCGCAGCTCACCTGCGATCGGCGCGAGCGCAGCGCCGATCGCCACGCCGGCCGTCGCGCTGTCGGCGCCGAGCGTCGCGGTGATCATGGCGCCGCCGGTGTCGGCGGTGGCGCGGATGCGGATGCCGCCCTCCATGACGCCCGCCGGGATCGTGACGCTGGCCGGCGCCGCGATGTCGGGCGAGGACGAGGCGATCGTGACGGTGACGCCGCCCGCGCCCGCCGGGGTCGGAAGGCGGACCTTGAGCACCGCCGTGCCTCCCGTCGGCGCGATGGTGATGGAGCTGGGCGTGAGCGAGACCGCCGGTGCGGTGACGCTCATTTGCCCCGCGCTGGCCGCCGCATATCCATCGCTCGAGCCCGCCGCGCCGGCGTCGCAGTACACCCAGTCGACGCCGCCGTTGCCGGAGAAGCGGAACGCGTAGTCGTAGTCGCCGGCCGCGCCGGGCGCGGCGAGGGTGGCCACGTACTCGTCGTTGTTCGCCTCGTAGCCGGGGGCGCTCGGCCCGTAGCCCGCGTTGGGCGCCGCGAGCGACCATGTCCAGCCCGCGTCGGTGGCCGGGTCGCTTCCGTCGGGGCCGACGCCCACCGCGGCGAGGACGCGCGCGTCGGGATCGTTCACGCCCGTCATGTCGGTCAGGCCGGCCGCGTACACGCGACCGTAGACCGTGGTGCTCTCGCCGGGCGCGGCGTCGATCGTCTCGGGGAACTGCACCCGGCAGAAGCCGATCGTCCAGGCGCAGCGATCGTTCTCCCGGCCGGGCGTGCCGCGATCGCCCGAGCCGTAGGTGCTCGTCGCGAGGCACCAGCGCGCGGCGTCGTCGTTCAGGCTCGCGTCGATCGCCGACGGCGGCCCGAACGTCATGCTCGCGCCCGCGAGCAGCGGGAAGCTCGAGTCGTAGTGCACCGTGTCGGAGTACACGCCGTCGCACCCGATCGAGATGCTGTCGGCCGCGTTGACCAGCCCGAAGTTGCCCGTCCAGACGTGCGTCGGCGTGAAGCCGGGCGAGGCGCTGCTCGCGAAGGTCGCGTAGGCGCCCGCCTCGATCACGAGGTTCTGCATGATCGGGAAGCTGTCGGTGGTCCCTCCCGCGCCGCTCACGACGCAGCCGAGCAGGTTCACCGCCGTGGTGCCCGTGTTGTAGACCTCGAACCACTCGCCCGAGGCGTCGGAGATCGCGACCGGATCCGGCATGATCTCGGTGATCACCACCTGGCCCGCCGCCGGCGGCCCCGAGGTGCTGCAGAGCGAGGTGTCGAGCGCGCAGGTGCTGGCGCAAGCGAGGATCCCGCTCGCGAAGCCGGGCAGGCTCGCGCAGGTCTGGCCTCGGAGGTCGGCCATGTCGCACTCCTCGGCGCCCTCGGCGGTGCCGTCGCCGCAGCTCGTGCAGGCGCTCTCGTCGAAGACGCACGCGCTCGTGCAGCCGAGCGTTCCGCCGTCGAAGCCCGGCCGCGAGGCGCAGTCGGCGCCCCCGAGGTCGGCTGCGTCGCACTCCTCGGCGCCGTTGCGCGTTCCGTCGCCGCACCCAAAGCACGCCGAGGTGTCGAAGGCGCAGCTCGCCGCGCAAGCGAGCGTGCCGCCGTCGAAGCCCTCCGACACGCAGTCCGCTCCACCGAGGCTCGTGCCGTCGCACAGCTCGGTGCCTCCGATCGTTCCGTCGCCGCACGCGAAGCAGCCCGACTCGTCGAGCGCGCACGCGCTCGTGCAGCCGAGGCTGCCGCCGTCGAAGCCGCGCGAGGCGCAGTCGGCGCCGCCGAGGTCCGCCCCGTCGCACACCTCGCTCCCCTCGGCGGTGTCGTTGCCGCAGCGCTGGCACATCGAGACGTCGAGCACGCACGCGCTCGAGCAGCTGAGCGTCCCGGTCGCGCCCGCGCCGAGCTCCGACGCGCAGTCGGCGCCCGCCGGCACCTCTCCGTCGCACTCCTCGGCGCCCTCGACCGTGTCGTCGCCGCAGATCGAGCACATCGACACGTCGAGCGTGCAGTCGTCGTTGCACCGGAGCGTGCCGACCCCACCGGCGCCGAGCACGTCCTCGCAGTCCATGCCCCCGAGCGCCGCGCCGTCGCACTCGTCGGTCCCGTCGATCACCCCGTTCCCACACTCCGCGGGGACGTCGGCGTCGACCCCGCCGTCGTCCGGACCGGCGTCGGGCTGCCCGCCCGCGTCCACGCCGGCGTCCTCGGCGCTGCGGTTGTCACAGCTCGTCATGGCGGCCGCGATCGCGAGCGCGCCCAGCGTCATCCACAGCCACTTCCGCGCTCGCGAAGCGCGCGCCAGGCAACAACTCATCGGTCCTCCTCCCCCCGCGGGGAGGCCAGAATAGCGGATCGCGATCCGAGGAGAAGGGCCGCTCAAGACACGCAGCGCACACCGGCGCAGAGCTGGCGGGTGCCCGGCTCGTACCAGTTGCGGAACGTGCGCCGCGCGATGCTCGGGTGCGTGAAGGGCGAGCCGCCGCGCAAGACGCGGTGGGCGCCGTCGAAGTAGGGCTCGGAGTAGCGGCGATACGGGAACGCGCGAAACCCCGGGTAGGGCCCGAACGCGCTCGCGGTCCACTCCCAGCCGCTCCCGATGCCCTCGAGCGCGTGCGCCGCGTGCTCCCACTCGAGCTCGCTCGGCAGGCG
>JAEZBP010001004.1 GCA_023427125.1 Pseudomonadota bacterium
CGCGCTCGATCCCATCGCGGGGCGATCATTGGCGACAGGGCCAGCCTCTGTCGTAGTCAGTCTCCTTCAATCGAGGCGTGCAGCCCGCGTGCCCGCCGAGCTGCTATAGGGTGCGGCCATGAGCGGAAGCACCGAGCTGAGGCGGCAAGCCGACGACGTGCGCAAGCGCCTCGCGCGCGCGATCCCCGAGCCCGTCGTCGAGCTCGATCATGCGAGCCCCTGGCAGCTCCTGATCGCGACGATCCTCAGCGCGCAGAGCACCGACAAGAAGATCAACGAGGTCACGCCGGGCCTCTTCGCGCGGTGGCCGAGCCCCGCGGCGCTGGCCGCGGCGGACCCGCTCGAGGTGGAGCAGGTCGTCAAGCCCACGGGCTTCTTCCGCAACAAGGCCAAGGCGATCATCGGCGCGAGCCAGGGGCTCGTGGAGCGCTTCGGCGGCGAGGTCCCGCGCACGCTCGAGGAGCTGATCACCCTGCCCGGCGTGGCGCGCAAGACCGCCAACGTGGTCCTCGGCAGCGCGTACGGGATCGCGAGCGGGATCGTGGTGGACACCCACGTGACGCGCGTGTCGCGCCGGCTCGAGCTCGCCGTGACCGACGATCCCGTCGCGATCGAAGAAGAGCTGATGGCGCTCTTCCCGAAGCGCGCCTGGGTCGTGATGGGCCACCGCCTGGTCTTGCACGGCCGCTACGTGTGCAAGGCCAAGGACCCGCGCTGCGCGCGCTGCCCGCTGAACGAGATCTGCGCCGCGGCGGCGGCCCCGCCCGAGGTCGCGCGCTGGACCGAGCGCGCCGACTGGGAGAAGGAGCTCGTCACGACGCGAGGCGCGAGCGGAGCGTGAGGCGCGGCTCGGCGAGCGCCGCACGATCGGGCGGCGTGGGGGCTCCACCGGCTGGAGCGCGCGAATGCGCCAGCGAGCAGAGCCGCGGCTCAGCCCTGAAGAAGCCAGAGGAGGCCGAGCACGCTGATCGCGAAGACGGCCGCCGCGAGGACGTAGATCACGATGTCCGCCGTGGCGATCGACGCGCGCGGCTTGGGCGCGGGGGCCGGCTCCGGCTCGGGGGGAAGCTCTTCGTGCTCGTCCGGCGTGAGCTCCGGGGCGGCCGGCGCCACCGGGGGGTCGTAGGGCACGTCGCCGCCCTGCTCGAGCTCGCGCACCCGCACGCCCGCCGCGTCCTCGAACGCCAGGACCGTGGAGCCGATCCGGAGCTCCTCGCGCTCGCCGAGGACGCGCTCGCGCAGCGCGCGCCCGCCCACGACGACGCCGTTCTTGCTCCCGAGATCGCGCACGCGCACGCCGTCGATCTCGACGCGGAGCTCGGCGTGCTCGCGCGACGCGTCCGCGTCGTTGAGCCGGATGTCGCAGCTCCCATCACGCCCGATCACGACGCGCGCGGGCGGCTCCGGCAGCACGAAGCGCGCGCCGCTCTGCGGCCCGTTCAGGATCGTGAGGGTCGCGGAGAGCTCCGGCTCGTCCGGCTGCCGCGCGTCGCGCACGAGCTTGCGCGCGAGCGAGCCGGTGCGCTCGGACGAGGTCGGCGAGGAGACCGCGACGCTCGAGCGCACGACGATCTCGAAGCCGCTGATGTCGATGCGGTCTCCGTCGCGCAGCGGCTTCGGACGGCCGGGGACGAGCCGCAAGAGCGACACGCGCGTGCCGTTCGTCGTCTCGTGATCGGTGACCGCGTAGCCTCGCGGCGTCAGCTCGATCGTCGCGTGGCGGAGGCTCACGGTCCGATGCGGCAGACACACGTCGGCGCCGCGCCCGCGGCCGATCAGGATGCGATCCTGATCGAACTCGTAGACGGCCTCCTCGCCGTCCCGGGGCGCCCACGACGACCGGACGTGGAGGCGCAGACCCATGCGCCGAGAGGCCTATCACGCCTCGCGAGGCGAGCCGAAGATCTCTGCCGGCGGCCCGCTCGAGCCGCCGCAGAGAGCCGCCGACCTGTGATCGATGCATAGCCGGAGACGGGAGACGCCCACCGGAGAACGCCGAGCGGAGCGTTCACCCTCGGCTGGACAGCGGGGACGGGTAGCAGCGACTGGACGGAGAAGTCGCGGAGCTCGGCCCGCGCGCTCGCGAAGCGCGGGCCAAGCAACAGCCAACACTTGTCGAAAACTGGACGGGTCGCGCCTTCTTCTGCAGAGCATCGGGGCGTGGAGCGGTCCGCGCGAGCGCTCCGCACCGTGGAGGAAGTGATCATGGAAGCCCAAACCGACCGCCGCGCGCTCGACGTGCACCGCATCCCGCTCGACATGCTCGTGCGGCTCACGCACGAGGACTACGAGGAGCCCTTCGACGCCGACGGGGTGGACGTCAGCGCGGGGGGCATAGCGCTGCGAGCCGACTATCTGCCGGAGATCGGCGATCGGCTGCGCTGCCGCTTCGACGCGCCGCCCGACGGCGCCGAGATCGAGCTCGACGGAGAGGTCGTCTGGGCCCACGACGCCGGCGAGCGGAGCGGCGAGTTCGGCCTGCGCTTCGCCGCGATGGACGTGGAGGCGGAGGAGGCGCTCGAGCGCATCATCGCGCACCTCGGCGGAGGCGCAGCGCACACCGCGCGCGCGCGGCTCCACCTCGAGTCGGTCGCGACGCCGATCGACGCGGAGGTGATCGACCGCGACGCGCGCAGCCTGACCGTCGAGCAGGAGCTGCCGTTCCTGCGCATCGGCATGGGGGTCGCCGTCGAGGGCCACGGCCCGGCGCACGGCCGGCTCGCGTCGGTGGACCTGCGGATCGAAGAGGGCGTGCCGCGCCTGTTGTTGGTGGTCGAGGACGCGCGCCCGGTCGAGAGCGACGAGACGCTGCGAGACTATCCCTCCCCCCAGGAGGACACCCCGAGCGAGCCGCTCCAGGCCCTCCACGCGCGCGCCGGCGCGCTCCACGAGGACGAGCACGACGAGGACGACGCGCTCGACGACGACGCGCTCGAGCGCGACGCGCAGGACGACGACGCGCTCGACCATCACGCGCTCCAGCACGACGCGCTCCAGC
>JAEZBP010001023.1 GCA_023427125.1 Pseudomonadota bacterium
CCACGTGCCGAGCCACCGCCACGCGAGGTTGTAGAAGAGGCTCGGACGCCGGCTCGCGAGCGCGCGGTCCCGGGTAGTGTCCAGCCCGCCATACGCGTGATCGAAGGGCTCGACGTTGTAGTCCCCCATGAGCACGGTCGGTCGTTCCGGCGCTCCGTTGGGAGCGGCGAGCTCGTGGAGCCCACGAACGAACTTCGCGTGCTCGACCGCGCCGCCAGTCGGGGAGGGCCAGTGCGAGACCAGGAGGCGCAGCGGCGCGCTCACCGCGCGGACTCGGAGCTCGACGTCCACCGCGATGCGCAGGTGCCGCTCGTTCCAGAGCTTCACGACCCGCCGGTGCTCGACGACCTCGACGGCGTCCGGCTTGAAGAGCACCGCGGCGTCCCAGCGCGAGCGCCCCTCGGCGTCCGTGATCTCGATCCCGCTCCAGCCGTCCCCCGCGCTCGGCATCGCGCCGGGCTCGACCTCGACCAGCGCGAGGACATCGAGCGAGCGCTCCGCGACGAGCGCCCGGACCACGCTCCCCGCCTGCTCGAGCAGCTCGGGCCGCTTCCCCCGCGCGTTCCAGAACCCGACCCGCAACTCCACTCGCGAGAAGTACCACGACCGTCAGTCGGTCTGCTCTCCAGCGAGCGCGCGCCTGCCAACAGAGCCGGGAGGCGAGGAGAGGTGAGCGATCATTTGGCGCCTGCGCCGCGGGCGCGCTCCTCGTCTCCCACTCTTTCGACCGGGCGGAGGCGGAGTGCGCTTCGCGCAGCGGCGGATCGAGTCTTGGATTGGTTTCAGCCGGGAGGCGTGGAGAGGAGGAGGCGAGGAGAGGCGAGCGATCATTTCGCACCCTGTCCTCGTCCTCCTCGTCTCTCCATCTCTCTTCGTAGCGACGCGCACGGTCCGACGTGCGCGCGTCGCTATCCACGCGGTTCAGCCCTCGTCGTCGCTGTCGTCCTCGTCGCCGTCGTCGTCGTCGGCCGCCCTCTTGGCGCGCAGCTTGTCGAAGAAGACGTCCTGGCGCTTCTTGTCGCGCGGGAACTTGCCCTTGATCGCCGCGGCCACCGTCGCGAAGACGTCGAGGAAGTCCTCCTTGACGGCGTTGCGGATGGCGCGCTTGGCGGCGGCGTCGATCATCGCCTCCTCACGATCTTTCAGCGCCTTCTCGTACAGCTCGCGGACCTCGACGACGCGCGCGAGCTGCGCCTCGCGATCGGGCCAGGTGGTCGCCGCGGCGATGCGCCCCTCGAGCGCGCGCAGCGCGGCCACTTCGCTCTGGCCGTAGCCCTTGATGACCGGGGTGACGCCGCCCGGGAAGACCGCCTCGGCGATGTCTTCTCCGGCTTCTTCGGCGGCGCGCTTGACGCTGTGCACCACCTCGGCCGAGCGCAGGTCCGCGAGCCCGACTCTCACACGGTGCGGGACCAGCGCGACCACCGCGGCGCGGTACGTGCTGTGCGCTGCGAGCAGCGCCCCGGTGCCCACGCCGAGGGTGTTGGCGAGGTTCTCGAGCTGCGCGGCGAGCTCCGGCTCGGCTTTGAACACAGCGGGGTACTCTCGCAGCGCGTCCTGGGCGAACAGGCTGGCGGTCTCGCAGCGCAGGATCGGTGTCTTCGGACTCGGTGTCTGCATTCTCTTCTCCTCCCCAATGGGGTTTGGCTGTCAAATGGTGGGCGAGGCCCGACGCGCTTGTCAAATTGCCTCACCTTCGCGCGCCGCGAGTGCCGGCATCGGTGTTTTGCGCTGCGCGGGCGCCGCCGCGGCGGCGGCAACGGTGTAGAAGCGCTGCGGCACCGTCGCCGCGAGCGGGCGATCGGTGCCGAAGCATTTCAGCACCGATGCGGGAACGCCGGCGAGTGTCTCGCAGCGTTTCTGCACCGTTGCCGCGAGCGGGAGATCGGTGCCGCAGCGTTTCGGCACCGATGCGGAAGCGCCGGCGAGTGCCACGCAGCGTTTCTGCAGCGTTGCCGCAAGCCGGCGAGGCCCTTGGACGCGCTCCGCGCTGCCGCCCGAGACCTCGCGAGGCGCCCCCGGCCTTTGCCTGCTGGCGCGCCCTGGCGCGCGGACCTCGCTCGGTGCGCTGGCGTCGTGGCCGAGCCGCAGCGCGTCACCATCGGGAGAGCCTCCTCGCGAGGGGTGCTGGCGCGGCCCCTCTCGCGAGGCCGATCCTCCGGGGCGCGAGCAAACGCTGCATGGCCAGTCCTTCGCCGGTGACGGGTGCCGACCGTATCCAAGACGTGAGAAGCTCCGTAACAGAAGGAGCGCGCGCTCGATCGGGAAGCGCGTGCACGTGGAGGGCGACCGATGAGTGAAGAGGTGAGCGCGGGCGGACGCGACTGGGGCGAGCGGCTGGACCGGGCGGACGCGATGTTCGACGCGGGGAACGTCACGGGCGCGGCCTCGCTGGCCCACGCCGTCGAGGTCGAGGTGGAGACGCAGCGCAAGCGTGCCGCCGTCGGGAGCCCCGAGGTGAGCGAGTGCATGCGGATGCTCAAGCGCGCGCGGGCGGCGCTCGACCGCTTCGAGTTCGCCACCGCGATCGACGACGACGACGAGGACGACGACGAAGTCTGAGCAGGCGACGCTGTGTTGGCGTCCCGGTGTCCGATGAGCGGAGACCCGCTCCGCTCGGCGTCCCCTGCGCTACGTTTCGCGGAGCGTCGCGTCCGCGCTGGCGGGCTCCACGCGCACGACGAAGGTCGCCGGCGCGGCGGTGCACCACGCGGCCGCGCGCGCCAGGGCGAACGATCGCTCGGCGAGCACCGGCCTCGTCGGGGACCGCGACGCTCCGACCTCGAAGGATCCCCAGGCCGTCGCGGCGACGCCGACGCACTCACTGGCCTCGAGGGCGATCGACTCCCGCCGCGCGTCGGCGCCGATCTCGAGCGCCTCGGTGCGATCGCCGACGACCGGCCCGCGCGCTCGCGAAGCGCGCGCCCAGCAGCTCAGCGCAGGACTTCGAGCTGGTAGCGACCGCACGCGGGATCGGCGGTCGCGTAGATGCGCACGTAGACGGTGGAGGGCCAGGGGACCTCGCGGCTCGAGAAGCGACCGGCTCCCTCGTCCGAGATCGCGGGGTCGTCGATGATCGACCACTCGGTGATGTTGGTGGCCATGCCGCTCGCGCCGCCTTCGCCGCAGCTCGCGACCTGGGTGCACTCGGTGCGCACCTCGATGCGGTACACGTCGCCGTCGTTGCGGACGAAGCGGATGCGAGGCTCGCCGCCTCCCTCCATCGTCGGGGTCGGCGCCCCTCCGTCGGGCATCGCGCCGGCGTCTCCGACTCCGCTCGACACCATCGGGAAGTGCACCCGCACCCACTGCGCCGCGCCCGCACGCTCGACGAGGCCCGTCATCGACTCGACGCGACCGCCGACCGCGACCATCCCGAGGTCGGTCGCTTCCTGGCACGACGCCGCGCTCCCCGTGGGATCGCAGCCGGTCGGCCCTCCGCCGTCGCGGCGAGGAGGGCTCCCGTCGCGCCGCCCGCCGCCGTCGTCCCCGCCGACGTTCCCCTGCGCGCAGCCCGCCATCGCCAGCGCGAGCGCGACGAAGAGCCATCGGGGTCCGACGTTGCCCATCCGCACCGCGAGAAGCTACCACAGCGCGCGCCGACCACGCACCCGGGGGCCTCGACACGCCGCGCGGAGCGGTTCCTATCCCCGGTGTCCAGTGAGCGGAGAGCCGGCGGGAGAAACTCACGCTCTCAGACAGCGTCGCGGTCTCGACCTCGGGCTACCCTCGGCCGCCATGCGAACGATCTCCACTCTCGATCAAGACGACGCCGCGCGCGCGGTGGACGCGGTGAAGGCTGCGCTGGCCTCCGAGGGCCGGGCGGCGGTGATCGCGGTCGCCGACGTGCACGGCGATCTCCTGATGCTGCTCCGGCTCGACGGTGCGCCCGCGACGTCGATCACGATCGCGACGAACAAGGCCTGGACCGCGGCCACGCAGGGAGTCGCCACGCGCGCGATCGGCGCACGGCTTCGCAGCGAGGCCGAGGCGTTCGACATCACGTACTACGGTGATCGGCGCGCGTGCGGCTGGGGCGGAGGGCTGCCGGTGATGGATCGCGCGGGCGCCGTCCTCGGCGCCGTCGCCGTCAGCGGGCTGCCGGAGCTCGAGGACGAGCGCTTCGCGGCGATCGGCAAGGCCGCGATCGAGGGATCCCTCGAGGCCTGAGCCTCAGTCAGAGGCGGAGATCAATCCCCCACGTCGGAGCGCCGAGCGGAGCGTTGATCCTCGGCAGGACACCGGGACGGGGAACGCCGAGCGCCAGCGGGTCGGCGCCGCGTAGCTCGGCCGCGCGCTCGCGAAGCGCGCGCCAAACAACAGAGCGGAGCTCGGCCCGCGCGCTCGCGATGCGCGCGCCAAACAACTCAATAGCCGGCGTCGCGATCGACGAGGCCGACGAGCGGCTCGCCCGCCTCGAGGCGGCGCACGTTCTCGAGCAGGGCGCGGACGGCGGCCTCGAGGTAGCGCTCGCCGTAGCCCGCGAGGTGCGGGGTGACGATCGTGTTCGGCGCGCTCCAGAGCGGGCTCGAGGGCGTGAGGGGCTCGTGCTCGAAGACGTCGAGCGCTGCGCCGCCGAGCGCGCCCGACTCGAGCGCG
>JAEZBP010000014.1 GCA_023427125.1 Pseudomonadota bacterium
GGGGCTTTGACGTGGTTTGGGGGCGATGACGAAGGCGCGGGAGGCGGGGTCGACGCCGATCTCCGAGGCGCCCGGCGCCGACACCGGCGAGGTGCTGCGGCCGAGCCACGTGACGGGCCGCCCGGCCGCCGGGGACTCGCGCCGCAGCCGCTTCGACCTCGACGCGGCGCGCCGCGCCACGATCGCCCACGAGGGCGTGCTCGAGCCGCCGAGCTCGGAGGAGCTGCTCTACGCGGTGCTCGAGCTGAACCGCACGGTCAGCGTCGAGATGCAGGACGAGGCGATCGTCCACGCGTACGTGAACGCCCTGCGCGAGCTCTTCCCGCGCCGGCGCGTCTGCGTGCGGCTGCTCTCGCCCGAGGGGGAGCTCACGCTCGTCTACGCGACCGGCAAGCTCGCCGAGGATCGTCCCGAGCGGATCTGGCTCAGCGAGGCGGCCCTCCGCCGGCACGACATCGAGTCCGCGGAGGCGCTCGCGACGGCGGTGAAGACCTCGACCGACTACCAGCCGATCTTCGCCGAGCCGGGGCCTGGCTTCGACATCCCGCTCAACGCGGGTGGCGGGCTCCGAGGCATCGTCAACGTCGAGTACGACGCGGGGATCGCCGAGCCCTCCTTCGATCGCTCGCTCATCGTGCCGCTCGCGGTGCAGCTCGGCGCCGCGCTCGGCAACGCGCGCCTCCTGCGCGAGTCGAGGACCCTGCGCGACAACCTCGAGAAGCTCCTCGATCACGCCAACGCGCCCATCGTGGTCATCGGCCGCGATCGCGAGCTCCGCGTCGTGAACCGGGCCTTCCTCATCCTGACCGACGGATCGCGCGATCACCTGCTCGGCCGCGACTTCCTCTCGCTCGTGCCGGAGAGCGAGCGCGGGCGCGTCCTGCCGGTGTTCATCCGCGCGCTCCGCGGCGAGCCGACGAACAACTTCGAGCTGCGCCTGCCGCGGCGCGGCGGGACCTACTCTCGCCTGGTGTTCAACACCGCGTCGATCCGCGCGGCGGACGGCGAGATCGAGGGCGTGATCGCGATCGGGCGCGACCTGACCGAGGTGCGCGAGCTCGAGGAGCAGGTCATCCAGGCGGAGAAGCTCGCGACCCTCGGGCAGCTCGCGGCGGGGGTGGTGCACGAGCTCAACAACCCGCTGACCAGCATCTCCGTCTACGGGGAGTACCTCCTGCAGAAGGGCGCGCGGGCCGGGCACGACCCGAGCGATCTCGAGAAGCTCGGGCGCATCGTGGAGAGCGCGGACCGCATCCTGCGCTTCACGCGTGACCTCGTGACCTACGCGCGCCCCTCGACGGAGGAGCCGGCGTTCGTGCCGATCCGCGAGGTCATCGAGCAGTCGCTGCTCTTCTGCGATCACGTGGTGAACGAGGCGTGCGCCACGGTGACCCGGCGCTTCGACGCGAGCACCGCGAGCGTCTACGCGGTCAAGGGGCAGCTCCACCAGGTGTTCATCAACCTGATCACCAACGCGTGTCACGCCCTCCCGCGCGATCACGGCGAGATCGCGATCGTCACGTCGTTCGACGAGAACGAGCTCGTGCACATCACGGTGGAGGACAACGGCTCGGGGATCCCCGAGGCCCTCCGCAACAAGATCTTCGAGCCCTTCTACTCGACCAAGGGCGAGGGCCGCGGGACGGGCCTCGGCCTCTCGATCGTGCGCAACATCGTCGAGCAGCACGGCGGCGTCATCGACGTGCAGCCCCGCCTCGGCGGCGGCACCATCTTCGAGATCCGCCTCCCCGGGCGCGCCGGCTGAGCGTCGCGCACATCTCGCGTTGGGGCGCCCTGTGGCCTCTCCAGCCCTCCTGAGGATCAGAGCGTGAGGGCCAGCGAGTAGCTGCCGCTCGCCGTGCCGTAGCCGTCGACGATCACCTGAACCACGCCGGCACCGACGGCGCTGCCGCTTACCATCGAGCCGAGCCCGGACGCGCAGCTGTCGTCGTCGCAGCCGATCTGAGCGCCGTTGTGCCGGATATGGATCGCCGTGTCGTAGCTCGTGCCCGTGCAGGTGTTTGCCGCGTAGCTGCGGGTGCCCGCGCACTGCGCCCAATAGTAGACGTCCTCACCGCTCGCGCCGGAGCTCGAGTACTGGCAGCTCGTCGGCGTGAGCGTGCCCGACGAGGTGGTCGTTCCGGTGTACGTCTGCATCGTGCCCGCGGGCGGCAGCTCGTCGTCCGGGACGTGCACGTTGTCGCCGTTGGTCGTGGGGACCACGCGCCAGCTCAGCGTGAACGGACCGGGCGTCGTGCCGCTGTAGAAGGTGTGCACCGCGAAGTAGTGCGTGCCGGCGCCGATCGCCTGCGCCATGTGCGTCTGGACGACCCCACACGAGTCGTCGACGCATTGGACCGAGGAGCCGGCGCAAGCGGTGCCCCGATAGCTGAGGCGCGTGTCGAAGGTCGCACCGCCGAGCGTCGACAGGTACACGATGCTCGGCGAGGCCACCGTCACCGCATAGAAGACCTCGACGCCGCTCCCGCAGTCCGTGGTCTGCGCCGTCGCGCCGACGAGCGTGTCGCTCCGCGACCCGGTCGCGCCGCTCAGGGTGATGGCGCCACCGCACACATCATTGACCGGGCCGGTGACGCAGCCCTCGTCGATCATGCCGTCGCCGTCGTCGTCGCAGCCGTTGCCGCAGGTCTCGGTCGCGGCGAAGCAGGCCGGCAGGGTGCAGGTGCCACTGCAGGTGCGCGAGCCGGTGGTGCCGCAGGCGGTGGTGCACGGGAGGACCGCGCCCTGCACGCAAGCGAAGCCGTCGTCGGGGCCGCCCACGCCATCGTCGTCGCAGCCGTTGCAGACCTCCGGGCGGGTGCACGCGCCGTAGCCCGAGCACGAGCCGTTGCAGGTCTGGGTGCCGGCACCGCCGCAGACCGTGCACGCGCTCGTCGAGCCCTGCGCGCAGGTGAAGCCGTTGTCGGCGATGCCGTTGCCGTCGTCGTCGCAGCCGTTGCAGACCTCCGTCGCGCTGCAGCTCGCGTAGCCGGAGCAGGTCGCGTTGCACGCCTGCGTGCCGGTCGTCCCGCAGCCGGTCGTGCACGAGGTCGAGCTCCCGCCCACGCACAGGAAGCCCTCGTCGGCGGTGCCGTCGCCGTCGTCGTCGCAGCCGTTGCAGGCCTCGGTGGCGACGCAGCCTCCGAACCCGCCGCAGGTCGCGCCGCAGGTCCGCACGCCCGCCGTGCCGCAGCTCGAGGTGCAGCCCATCGTCGCGCCCTGGCGGCACGCGAAGTCCTCGTCGGCGGTGCCGTCCCCGTCGTCGTCGCAGCCGTTGCACGCCTCGGCGGCCACGCACGCGCCGAAGCCGCCGCACGTCCCGCTGCAAGTGCGCGTGCCGCTGGTGCCGCAGCTCGTCGTGCAGGCCTCGGTCGCGCCCGCCGCGCAGGTGAAGCCCTCGTCGACGGTGCCGTCGCCGTCGTCGTCGCAGCCGTTGCAGACCTCGGTGGCGACGCACGCGCCGTAGCCGCTGCAGTCCGACGCGCAGGTGCGCACTCCCGCGGTGCCGCAGAGCGTCGAGCACGCCTGGGTCTGCCCCTGGCGGCACGCGAAGCCGTCGTCGATCAGGCCGTTGCCGTCGTCGTCGCACGCGTTGCACGTCTCGGCCGGCGCGCGGCAGCTGCCGTAGCCGCTGCAGTCGGCCGCGCAGGTCCGTGTGCCGCTGGTGCCGCAGCTCGTCGTGCAGCCCGTGCTCGTGCCGCGGCGGCAGGGGAGGCCGTCGTCGACGCTGCCGTTGCCGTCGTCGTCGCAGTCGTTGCACGTCTCGGTCGCGGCGACGCAGGCGCTGTAGCCGCTGCAGTCCGAGGCGCAGGTGCGCGACGACATCGCCACGACGCCGTTCCGCACGTACACCCGCACTCTCTCGAACGGCGGCGGCGTCCCGGACTCGAACGACTTCTGGCGGGTCGCGGACGTGACGTGGAACGGCGGCGACAGCTGCTCGGTCACGGCGCTCGACACCCTCACGACCGGCGGCACGGCGCGCACGGCGCCGTGATCACATCGCCGCTGCGTTCAGGGGATTCACGAGGCCGGAGGGCCGATCAGCTCGTCGATGGCGGCGAGCATCTGGTGGAGCGCGAACGGCTTGGCGACGAAGGCGTGGCCGTAGCGCTTCGCCTGATTTCGGGCCTCGCCGGCGCTGGTGACGATGACCGGGATCGTGGAGTGCTCGGGGCTCTCCCGCAGCTCCTCGAGCACCTCCCAGCCGCTCACGATCGGCATCGTGAGGTCCGTGATGACGAGATCGAACGCCTGTGAGCGGATCTTCTTCAGGCCGGTGCGTCCCTCGTAGGCGACCTCGACCTGGTAGCCCTGGATCTCGAGGAGCTGGCTCAAGAGATCGGCGAGATCCTCCTCGTCCTCGATCAGCAGGATCCGGCTCACGTCCGCCTCCGGCGCATGCGCAGGCGATCCGCGCGCGTTGGGCTCGACGACATGCCTCACCCTCCTAGGACCCGACGAGAGCCCCACAACGCGGAGGGCCAGTAACCGGGATCGAGCTTCAGGGCGCGGGTGCTCGGCTCACCGACCGATGGTCACCTCGATCGCGGCGCCGCGCGCGACCACCCGGTAGGGCGGCGACTGGCCAGCGATGAAGCGGACGGTCAAGACGGAGTGATCACCGCGGTTCAAGATCATCGATTGATCGATCGACGTGGGGTTCGCCGCGGCGATGCCGCGCGCGCCCTCGAGCGCGAGCGAGCCCGGGATCGTCACGGTGAAGCCGTCGGGCTGGCGCTCGCCGCGCAGCTCCGTCACCGGCTGGCTCATGCGGATGGTGCGCGATCGCCCGTTCGGCACGTCGCTCGCGCCGAAGTGCGTTCCGGTGGCGGGCGCGCTCACCGTCGCTGGCGCAGGCGCCTGGGTCGCGTCGCGGAGCGTCGGGTAGGTGGGCTCACCGAGCCGGCCG
>JAEZBP010000048.1 GCA_023427125.1 Pseudomonadota bacterium
CCGGTGCTCGGGGCGCTCGCCCCGCGCGAGCACTTCGCGGCGCTCAACGCGGCGCTCTTCGAGGACGGCGTGCTGCTGCGCGTCACGGGCGCGGTCGAGCGGCCGATCGAGATCGTCCACGTCGCGCGCGCCGGCGCCGCCACGCGAGGAGGAGCACCGACGGCGGCCTATCCGCGGGTCGTCGTGATCGCCGAGCCCGAGAGCCGCGCGACCTTGATCGAGACCTATCTCTCGGAGGGCGGCGACCTCAAGCACCTGACGAGCGCGGTCACCGAGATCACCATCGGCGAAGCGGCGCGCCTCGAGCACGCGCGCGTGGTCCTCGGCGAGGAGCGCGCGTTCCACCTCGCGTACCTCGCGGTGCGCCAGGAGCGCGGCTCCTTCTACGCCTCGCGCGTCGTCACGCTGGGCGGCGCGCTCTCGCGGCTCGATCTCGACGTGCACCTGATCGGCGAGGGCGCCGAGGCGATCCTCGAGGGCGTCTACCACGTCGACGGGACCGAGCACGTCGACCATCAGCTTCGCGTCGAGCACGCGGCGCCCCACACCACGAGCGCCACGCGCTACCGCGGCCTGCTCGACGGCAAGGGGCACGCGGTGCTGAACGCGATGGGCATCGTCCGGCCGAGCGCGCCGGGCACCGCGCTCACCCAGGAGAACCGCAACCTGCTCCTGAGCGACGACGCGACCATCGACACCAAGCCTCACCTCGAGATCGAGACCGACGAGGTGAAGGCGAGCCACGGCGCGACCATCGGCGCGGTCGACGACGCCGCGCTCTTCTACCTGCGCTCGCGCGGGATCCCCGAGGCCGAGGCCCGCGACCTGCTGACGTTCGCGTTCATCCGCGAGCTGCTCGAGCACATCCCCGACGAGGCCACCGCGCGGCGCGCGAGCGAGGCGGTGCTCTCGCGGCTCCCGAGCGGCGCGCGGATGCGGGACGAGGTGGCGACGTGATGGCGATGGAGACCACCGGCCCCGCGCGCCTCGACGTCGAGGCCATCCGGCGGGACTTCCCGGCGCTCGATCAGCGGGTGCATGAGAAGGCCCTCGTCTACCTCGACAGCGCCGCCACCGCGCTCAAGCCCCAGGTCGTGATCGACGCGGTGACGCAGGTCTACACGCGCGACTGCGCGAACATCCACCGCGCGGTGCACCTGCTCTCGCAGCGCGCGACGCAGTCCTTCGAGGCGGTGCGCCCGAAGGTGCGCGCGTTCCTGAACGCGCCCTCCGAGGAAGAGATCGTCTTCGTCCGCGGCACCACCGAGGCGATCAACCTGGTGGCCAACGCCTGGGGGAGGCCGCGCCTCTCGGCCGGCGATCGCGTCCTCTTGAGCGGCCTCGAGCACCACAGCAACATCGTGCCCTGGCAGATGGTGTGTCAGGCGACCGGCGCCGAGCTCGTTGTGGTGCCGATCACCGACGAGGGCGAGGTCCGCCTCGAGGACGTCGCGTCGCGGCTCGATGAGCGAGTGAAGCTCGTCGCGATGAGCCACGTGTCGAACGCGCTCGGGTCGGTGCAGCCGGTCCGAGAGATCGTGGAGCTCGCCCACGCGGTCGGCGCCAAGGTGCTGCTCGACGGAGCGCAGGCCGCGCCGCACCTCGTGGTCGACGTCGAGGCGCTCGGCTGCGACTTCTACGCGTTCAGCGGCCACAAGCTCTACGGGCCGACCGGCGCGGGCGTCCTCTGGGGGCGGCGCGCGCTGCTCGAGGAGGCCGACCCCTGGCAGGGCGGCGGCGACATGATCCGCTCGGTCACCTTCGAGAAGACGACCTACGCGGCGCTGCCGGCGAAGCTCGAGGCGGGCACACCGGACATCGCGGCGGTGGTCGGCCTCGGCGCGGCGATCGACTACGTGAGCGGCCTCGGTCGCGAGGCGCTCGCGCGGCGGGAGCAGGAGCTCCTGGCCTACGGCACCGAGGCGCTCGAGAGCCTCTCCGGCGTGCGGCTCGTCGGCACCGCGAAGCACAAGGTGGGCGTCCTCTCGTTCGTGATGGAGAGCGCGCACCCCCACGACATCGGCACCATCGCCGACGCCGAGGGGGTCGCGATCCGGACCGGGCACCACTGTGCGCAGCCGGTGATGGAGCGCCTCGGCGTCCCCGCCACCGCGCGCGCCTCGCTCGGTCTCTACAGCACGCGCGAGGACATCGACGCGCTCGTGCGCGCGCTCCACCGCGTGCAGGAGATCTTCTCGTGAGCGAGCTGCGCGAGCTCTATCAGGAGTTCGTGCTCGATCACGGGCGGCGGCCGCGCAACTTCCGCCACCCGGAGGGCGCGACCCACTCGGCCGAGGGCTACAACCCGCTCTGCGGCGACAAGATCAGCGTGAAGGTCGTCGTCGAGGGCGAGGTGATCACCGACATCGGCTTCCAGGGCGCGGGCTGCGCGATCTCGACGGCCAGCGCGTCCACGATGACCGAGGCGCTCAAGGGCAAGACCGTGCGCGAGGCGCGCGATCTCTTCGGCGCCTTCTTGTCGATGGTGAAGGGCGACACGGAGCCGGACGAGGAAGTCCTCGACACGCTGGCGGCCTTCGCAGGGGTGGCCGAGTTCCCGATGCGGGTGAAGTGCGCGACGCTCGCGTGGCACACGCTGACGGCGGCGCTCGAGGGGGCCGGCGAGCCGGTCACGACGGAGTGATGCGGTGATGGCCGACGACATCGAGCACCTCAAGGTCAACAAGATCGCCCACCGGGAGGGCCAGCGCCTCGCGCTCGGCGTCTACGGGAAGGCCGCGCCGCCGCCTCCGGAGGTGAAGGAGGCCTTCGGCGGCAGCGGCGCGGAGAGCGTGGGCCCCGTCGACCGCGAGGCGCTGCACGAGCGGGTCGTCGAGACGCTCAAGTCGATCTTCGATCCCGAGATCCCGCTCAACATCTACGATCTCGGCCTGATCTACGGCATCGAGGTCGCGGAGGACGGCGCCGTCTCGATCACGATGACCCTGACCGCGCCGGGCTGCCCGGTCGCCGGCATGATCGTGGAGGACGTCGCGCAGAAGACCGGCGCCACCGAGGGCGTCCGTTCATCGCACGTCACGTTGACGTGGGATCCTCCCTGGACCAAGGACCGGATGAGCGACGAGGCGCTGCTCGAGCTGGGGCTCTTGTAGCGAGGAGCGCGTGCGTCCCGTCTACATGGACCATCACTCGACCACCCCGCTCGATCCGCGGGTGCTCGAGGCGATGATGCCGTGGCTGACGACGCGCTTCGGGAACGCGGCCAGCCGCTCGCACGCCTACGGCTGGGAGGCCGAGGAGGCCGTCGAGGCCGCCCGCGCGCACGTCGCGCGGCTCGTCGGCGCCTCGAGCGCGAAGGAGATCGTCTTCACGAGCGGCGCGACCGAGAGCGACAACCTCGCGATCAAGGGGATCGTGGAGGCCAAGCCCGGCGCGCACGTGATCACGTGCAAGACCGAGCACAAGGCGGTGCTCGACTCGTGCAAGCACGTCGCGCGGCAGGGCGCGCGGATCACGCTGCTCGACGTCGACTCCGGCGGCCGCGTCGATCCCGACGAGCTCGCGCGGGCGATCACGAGCGAGACGGCGCTCGTCTCGATCATGCTGGCCAACAACGAGGTGGGCACGATCCAGCCGATCGCCGCGATCGGCGCCGTCACGCGCGAGCGCGGCGTGCTCCTCCACTGCGACGCCGCGCAGGGGCTCGGGTGCGTGCCCTTCGACGTGGAGGCGATGCACGTCGACCTCGCGAGCGTGTCGGCGCACAAGATGTACGGGCCGAAGGGTGTCGGCGCGCTCTACGTGCGGCGCCGCAACCCGCGGGTCTCGCTGATCGCGCAGGTCGACGGCGGCGGGCACGAGCGCGGGATGCGCTCGGGGACGCTGAACGTGCCGGCGATCGTCGGGCTCGGGGAGGCGGCGCGGATCGCGCTCGAGGAGCGCGAGCAGGATCGCGCGCACGCCTCGCGGCTGCGCGACCGGCTGCGCGAGCGCCTCTTCGCGGAGCTCGAGGGCGTGGTGCTCAATGGGCCCGAGCCGCCGGAGCGCCATCCCGGCAACCTCAACGTCTCGTTCCCCTACGTCGAGTCGGAGGCGCTGATGATCGCGCTCAAGGGCGACGTGGCGGTCTCGTCGGGGAGCGCGTGCACGAGCGCGAGCCTCGAGCCGAGCTACGTGCTGCGCGCGATGGGCATCGACGAGGAGCGAGCGCATCGCTCGATCCGGTTCGGGCTCGGGCGCTTCAACACGCTCGAGGAGGTGGAGCGGGTCGCGGGGCGGGTGATCGAGGAGGTCACGCGGCTGCGCTCGCTCTCGCCTCTGTGGCAGCTCGCGCAGGAAGGCGTCGATCCGGGCTCGCTCGATTGGTGACGCTCAGGCTTCGCTCCTTCGGGCTTCGCCCGAGAGGCCGGGGCCCCTCCTTCGTCGGGGCTCCCGGATTG